>JAYYEE010000292.1:0-2972 GCA_036160175.1 Planctomycetota bacterium | reverse complement strand
TACTACCTCTACGGCATGGAGCGCGTCGGCGGCCTCGCGCAGCAGGAGCAGTTCGGCAAGCACTGGTGGTATGTCACCGGCGCGCCCGAGGTGCTACGCCGCCAGAAGAACGGCGGCTGGGGCAAGACCTACGACACCTGCTTCGCGCTGCTGTTCCTGCGGCGCGCGACCAAGCTCGGCCCGACGACGGGCTCGTCCGGCGCGGTCGCTTCCCGCCCCCTGTTCTCCGTCGGCAAGGACGGCGACGACATCCACCTTGAGGGCGCGGGCCAACAGCCGCTGATGCTCTACCTGAGCGGCTTCGGCAAGCCGCTGCAGGGCAAGCACAAGGACTACGGCGTGCGCGTGATGCGCGTCGACTACCTCGAGGGTGACCGCGTGCTCGGCCAGGTCGCCGGCGACCCGACCCGCGCGTGGCACCCGAACGACACCTACCTGCACCGCTGCACCGCGCTGACGCACGGCCTGCACAAGATCCGCGCGCGCATCGAGCTGGTCGCCGCCGACGTCCCTCCCGGCGAGACGACCGAGACGGTCACGATCGAGTCCCCCGAGATGGACGTGCACATCCGCGACGTGATCGAGCCCTGGATGCAGGGGCTCGCCAAGATGCAGAAGGCCAAGGGCATCAAGGACCAGAAGTTCGAGGCCAGCGCGTCGAGCAACGCGACGACCGCCTCCCAGGCGGCCGACGGCAAGATGCACACCAGCTGGGTGTGCGAGGCCCAAGACAGCGCCGCCGAGCTGACGCTCACGTTCCCGGAGCCGGTCAAAGCGCGCCGCTTGATGCTGACCCAGCCGTTCCAAAAGCGCGAGGACATCCAGCGCATGGGCCTCGTCCGCAAGATCGAGGTCCGGATCAACGGCGCCAACCGCCCGATCGTCATCGACCTGCACCCCAACCCGATGGCCCCGACCGAGCACGCGTTCCGCAAGCTGCAGCGCGTCTCGACGATCGCCATCAAGGTCGCCAAGCGCGGCGGCAAGCCGGGCTTGCCGGTCGGCTTCGCTGAGGTCGTGCTCGACGAAAAGAAGAAGTGAGGCGGAGCGCGGCGCCCGCGCGCCGCCACACGCTGCGTGTGCGCTTGACCGCACAGCAGCCTGCGCGCGACCGGCCGCCGCTACATCTAAGCGCGGAAACCGATATCGTGCTCGCCCCCGACCACCACGCGCACCACGACCCACGATGCTCCGCTGCACCCTCGCCGCGCTGGCCCTCACCGCCGCCGTCAGCGCCCAGTCCTTCTCCTACCCCAACTTCTCGAACCTCAACGGCCTCAACCTGCTCGGCAACGCCGTGCAAACGGGGAGCACGCTGCAGCTGACGAGCACCGCGACGCTGCAGACCGGCTGGTTCTGGCGCACCACCGCGGTGCCGGTCACCAGCGGTTTCGACACGACGTTCACCTTCCGCGTCACGCCGGGCGCCGGCCTCGCGGAGGGCTTCGCGATGGTCATCCAGGACGACCCCGCGGGGCCGTCAGCCCAGGGCGGGCAGATCTGGGGCATGGGCTACGGCGTCGGCTCGAACAACAGCCAGGGCATCCGCAACTCGATCGCGATCGAGCTCGACACCTACCTCGACCCCTTCCTCAACGACACCAGCGCCAACGAGATCACCATCCACACGCGCGGCTCGAACGGAAACAACGAGAACGAGAACTGGTCGATCGGGCGCAACACGCCGCCGCAGTCGTTCTCGAACGCGCAGCTCCACACGGTGCGCGTCGTCTACGTCCCCGGACTGCTCGAGGTCTACTACGACGGCGGCGCGACGCCGGTCGTCTCGGCCAACTACGACCTCGTGACCGGCGGGAGCTACCTCACAGGCGCCACCGCGCCGGGCGCCAACTTCGCCAACGGCACCGCTTACATCGGCTTATGCGCGACGACCGGCGCCAACAACTTCTTGACCGAGCGCGTCGAGATCACGGCGTGGGATTGGACGTCGACGCCGTTTAACGACCCCTGCTACGACGGCACGCTCGGCGCCGACACGCTGACGGTCAACGGCACCAGCGGCGGCTTCGCCCGGCGCGTCGAGCTGTCAACCTACCAGCCGTTCGACGTCGGCATCGCCGACCCGCCGGCCTTCGGGCCGGGCGCGCCCTACGTGCTGTTCGCGTCGCTGCTGCCGCAGCCGGGCGCGCTCGGCACAGGGCTGGGCTTCGGCGCGACCTGCTTCCCGGTGCTGCCGCTCGGCGCGACCGAGCTGGTCATAGCCGACACGATCGGCGTCTACCCGGCGCTGCTTCCCGCGGGGCCGACGCCGCACACGATCTCGATCCCCGCGGGCGTCGTCACGTTTCCGATCGAGCTGACGATGCAGGCCGTCACCTTCTCGTCAGCGGCGCCCCTGGGCCTCGGCATCACCAACGCCGTCGAGGTCGCGTTTGCGCCGAGCGGGCCGCCGCAGATCCAGCTCGTCACGCCGCTCAGCGCCGCGGCAGGCACCCCCGTCACCGTCAGCGGCGCGAACTTCGTCAGCGGCTTCCAGTTGACGATCAACGGCGCGCCGATCACGCCGACCTCCGCGACCGCGAGCCAGATCGTCTTCCCCTACCCGGCGAACGTCGCCTGCGGCTCCCAGCTCGCAGTGACGTTGCCCGACGGCCAGTCGGTGACGTCCCCGATCAACCCGACGCCGACGGTCACGAACACCCTGCTAAACACAGGCCCTGCCGCCGGCAACGCCGTCTTCATCGTGCAGGGCACGGGGTTCGCTGCGCAGACCACCGCGACCGTCGGCGGCGCGCCCGCGCTGATCTTGAGCGTCGGCCCGACCGCGGTCACGATGCGGACCCCGCCCGGCGCGCCCGGCACCGCGCCGGTCGTGTTGACGACCCCTGGCGGCTGCACGACGACCACGACCTACACCTACCAGTAGACGTCGCGCGCGCCTTCCTTAGGTTCTCCTGGCACCTGAGCTCCCCTCCGTATCCACCATGAGTAAGAAGATCCTGATCACCGGC
>JAYYEE010000291.1:0-11763 GCA_036160175.1 Planctomycetota bacterium | reverse complement strand
GGTGGTCCACTGTTGGGTCGCGACGCCGACCAGCAGCAGCGGCGCGCAGCCTACCGCCGCGAGCGCGAAGTTCTGCGCGGTGGCCTCGATGGGTCGCTGTACGCGCTGTCCTAGCAGCGAATAGAGGCCCCACGCGACACCCGCCGCGGCCATGAGCAGGGCGCCGAGCGGATCTGGCGCGCGCACGCCCGGCAGCAGCAAGACCACGACGCCAACCGAGGCGGTCGCGACCCCTGTCGCCTTGCGCGCGGTCAGGCGTTCGCCGCGCAGCAAGCCAGCGCTGATCATCGTCGCCTGCACGCAGCCGAAGAGGAGCAGGGCGCCAGTGCCAGCAGGCAGCCAGGTGTAAGCGAGGGAGAACGCGATCGCGTAGGTAAGCAGCGCGCCTGCGGCGGCGGGGCGCCACGGCGACCGCTGGCCGCGCGGCCGCCGGAGCAAGCTCGGCGCGAGCAGCGCCGCGCCGCTCAAGATACGCAGGGAGGTGAAGCTCCATGCGTCGATCGCGCCGTCGCGCAGCGCGAGTCGGCAGAGGATCGAGTTGCCTGCGAAGGCGGCGAGCGCGGCGCAGACAAGCAGGGCCGCGCGAGGGCTCAGATGCCGGGCATCGCGACCGGCGTCGTCTCGCCCGGGCGGCGCAACATCTTCTCGATCTCGCAGAGGTGGTTCTCCTCGTCCATCACCATGGTCCGCGCGTACTCTTCGAGTCGCACATCCTTGCCTTCGACGAGCGCCTGCAGATCGCGGTACTTGCTGACCGCGATCTTCTCGTGCTCGAGGGATTCTTCCAGGATCGCGTCGATGTTGTGCTGGTGCGTCTCCAGCAGCGGGCCGATCTTCAGCGACGGGTGACCGCCGAGGCTGGTCAAATACTCCCCCGCGTCGATGGCGTGCTGCTGCGACTCTGCCGCGGCGTCCCGGAACCATTTGGTGATTGGGATCCGGGCGTGCCCGAAGACCATCAGCGAGTAGTGCGTGTAACGAACGACCCCGGCCAACTCGATCTCGAGGATCTCGTTCAGCACGGCGATCACCTTCTCTCGTTCGGTGCTCATGTCTCTGCAGAAACCTATCGATGGCGAGGTCGCTCGTGGGGCGCTGGATGCCTCAATCGGGCCGGAAATCCCGTGTTTCTGCGCTATCGAGACTCGATCTCAGGCTTATAGCGGGAATGAGACCCAGTCTCGCCCATTGACGTGTCCATCCTGCCTTAAGGGTCCGCCGCGCGCGCCTGCCGCCGCGGCGGCCTGCGGGCGCGAAGGCCGTGGGTTCTTGGTCGGGGCCCGTGGCCCGAAGTTGCTCTGAAAGAATGTGTTCGGGAAGGTGCTGCGAGATCTCAGGCCGCTGGGCTAGAGTCTGCGCGGTCCTTGAGACGATCGCGCCGGATCCCCCTCTATACGGCGCTCATTAGCATGGTTACATCGGATTCCACAGCGGCCGCGAGCGCCAGCCGAGGCGACGCAGCTGTCGCCCATCCCTCAGCCCAGAAGCCCGAGCTGGTCGCGTCCAAGCTCTGCGTCGCCGACTGGCGCCCGATCGTGGCCGAGTTCCAGCGCCCGTGCGCGTGGCGGGCAGGCTGGCAGCTGGGCTCGACCCTCGCGCTCTACGTCGCGACGTGGGTGTCGCTCTACTTCGCCGTCGCGGTCAGCTGGTGGTTGGCAGCCCCCTTGGTGCTGATCGGCGCCGGCCTGCTGGTGCGGATCTTCATCATCTTCCACGACTGCACGCACAGCTCGTTCGTCTCGTCTCGGGTCGCTACAGACCTGATCGGCGCCGCCACCGGGGTGCTGACCTTTACGCCGTATCGCCAGTGGCGCGCGGAGCACGCGATCCACCACGGCGCCAACGGGGACCTGGACCGACGTGGGATCGGTGACATCTGGACGATGACGGTCGACGAATACCTCGGCTCGTCGAAGTGGCGTCGCTTCTGCTATCGCATCGCGCGCAACCCGATCACCCTCTTCTTGGTCGCGCCGTTCCTGTTGTTCGTGGTGCTCCATCGCTTCTCGCGCAGCAATGCCTCGGAGGCGGAGCGGGCCTCGGTCCGCAACACGAACATCGCGTTGTTTGGGGTGCTGTGCGTGATGGGGTCGATCTTCGGCTTCGTCCCGTTCCTCATCCTGCAGCTGTCGGTGATGACGTGCGCGGGCGTGATGGGTATCTGGCTGTTTTACATGCAGCACCAGTTCGAGGACGTCTACTGGGAGCGTCACGAAGAGTGGGACTACACGATCGCGGCGTTGCAGGGCAGCTCATATCTGCGGCTGCCGAAGGTGCTGCAGTGGTTCTCGGGGAACATCGGCTTCCACCACATCCACCACCTGAGCCCGCGCATCCCAAACTACAACTTGGAGCGCTGCCATAACTCCAACGCCCTGTTCCAGAACGTCCACGTGATGACGTTCTGGTCGAGCTTCCGCTCGATGCGTCTGCGGCTCTGGGACGAGGCGTCTCGCAAGCTCGGCACTTGGCGTGAACTCCGCGAGCTGCGCGATCTGCGTCAAGCCGCCGCCCGCTGACGGCGCGGCGCGAAACGATCGCGGCTGGCTGCAATGGCGCTCGCTGCGCGTAGCATGGCGCGGTGCGATCGAGAGTGTTGTCTGCGTCCGATCTCTGGGAGGCGCTGCCCATGCGCGCGGCGATCGACGCGTGCCGCGCGGCGTTCGCGGCCCTAGCGGCGGGCGAGGTGACGGCGCCGCCGCGCGTGCAGCTCGTCGATGGAGACCGCACCACGCTCCTGATGGGGGCGAGCGGGGCGGTCGGACGTATCGCGAAGGTCGTCAACGTCTTCCCAGCCAACGCCGCGCGCGGCCTCGCGACGACGACTGGCGTGGTGACCGTGCTCGATCCCGACACCGGCCATACGGTGGGTGTCTGCGACGGCGGCGTGCTCACCGCGATTCGGACAGGCGCCGCGGCCGGGCTGGCGACCGACCTGCTGGCGCGTCGTGACGCGAGCGTGGGCGCCGTGATCGGGGCCGGCGGGCAGGCGCACACGCAGCTGCTGGCGATGGTCAGCGTGCGCGCGCTGCAGGTGGTCCGCGTCTACGCGCGCGATCGCGAGCGGCTCGAGCGCTTGGTCTCGCGGCTCCTGGAGCTGGTCGACGCCGCGGTGGTCGCGGCGACGTCGGTGACGGCTGCGGTCCAGGGCGCGGACGTCGTCAGCGCCGCGACGAGCGCGTCTTCGCCCGTGTTCGACGGCGGCGCCCTGGCGGCGGGCGCGCACGTCAACGGCGTCGGGAGCTACCGGCTAGATATGCGCGAGCTCGACCAGCGCGCGATCGAGCGGGCCGGCCGGGTGGTGGTCGACCTCCGCGCGTCGGCGCTTGAGGAGGCGGGCGAGCTGGTGGCCGCGCGCGACGCAGGCGTCACGTCTCCGTCTGACTGGATCGAGCTGGGTGAGCTGGTGGGCGACCCGTCTCGCGGGCGCGCCAGTGAAGAGGAGGTCACGCTCTTCAAGTCGGTCGGCCACGCCGCGCAAGACCTCTACGCGGCGCGTGCGGCGATCGACGAGGCGGAGCGGCGCGGGCTCGGGCAGCTGCTAGAACTTTGAGCGACTTCTCTATGCGAGCGATCCAGACCATCGAGGCGCACACAGCTGGCGAGCCGTTGCGCATCATCACCGGCGGCTATCCAGACGTCCCGGGCGCGACGATCCTGGAGCGCCGCGCCTACGCCAGAGACCACCTCGACCACCTGCGGCGGATGTTGATGCTCGAGCCGCGCGGCCATGCCGACATGTACGGCGCGCTGCTGACGCCGCCGGCGAGCGCGGACGGCGACGTCGGCGTGCTGTTCCTGCACAACGAGGGTTACAGCACCATGTGCGGTCACGGCATCATCGCGATGACCAAGGTGGGGCTCGAGGAGGGCTTGTTCGAGGCCGATCCGCGCAACGTGCGCATCGACACGCCCGCCGGGCGCGTCGTCGCGTCGGCGGAGATGGACGGCGATCGGGCCTCGCGCGTCTCCTTCGTCAACGTGCCCTCCTTCGTGGACCAGGACGTCGTGGTCGACGTGGACGGCCTCGGTCAGGTCGCGTGCACGGTCGCGTACGGGGGCGCTTACTACGCCTACGTCGACGCGCAGGCGCTGGGGCTCGCGCTCGACGTCGCGCACGCGCAGGAGCTGGTAGACCGCGGCATGGCGATCAAGCGAGCGGTCGCCGCGGCGTGCGCGCTCCGTCACCCCGACGGGGATGATGACCTCAACTTCCTCTACGGGACGATCTTTGTGGCGCCGCAGCCCGGCGCGCACAGCCGCAACGTCTGCGTCTTCGCCGACGGCGAGGTCGACCGCTCGCCGACCGGGACCGGGGTCAGCGGTCGCGCCGCCATCCATCACGCGCGCGGCGAGCTCGGCGCGGAGTGGGTCACGATCGAGAGCATCCTGGGCACCAGCTTCGACGTCCGGGTGGCGGCGGAGGTCGAGGTCGGTGGTCGTCCGGCCATCCTGCCTGAGGTCCGGGGCGAGGCGTTCGTCACCGGGCGCGCGGAGTAGTGGGTCGACCCCGAGGATCCGGTCGGGGGAGGCTTCCTGCTGCGATAAGGGCCTCGGGCACCGCCGCGCGGCGATGCGGCGCGAGCGAGCGTTGGATACGGCCTGCAGCTACCGCGTGGCCGCGCGAACGGATCGACGCGCCCGCCGGCGGGCGTCGGCTTCTCATTCTGGCCGCGCCCGCGCACAATCGCCGCATGGACGTAGTCAACCTCCGCGACAAGCTCGCGATGTTCCAGGAGACCTGGGTCCCGAAGATCGTCGGCGAGCTCAACGGCCAGCACGTCAAGGTCGCCAAGCTCGAGGGCGACTACGTGTGGCACGCGCACCCTGACGAGGACGAGATGTTCTTGGTGGTGGACGGCGAGCTAGAGCTGCAGCTCCGGGATCGCACCGTGCACATCAAACCAGGCGAGTTCTTCATCGTTCCGCGGGGCGTCGAGCACCGCCCCGTGGCTGCGCAGCTCGTCAGCATCGTGTTGTTCGAGCCTGCGACGGTGCGCAACACGGGCGAGGTCGTCGACGACCGCACGATCGAGCCCGGCGACCTGGAGCGGATCTGATGGGCGGCGAGGTCGTGCGGAGCTGGGGCGGGTGGACGACGATCGCCGACGAGGGTGCATACTTAGAGCACCTCGACCGCGACACGTTGCCCAAGCTCCGCGCGCTGCCTGGGTTCCTCGGCTGGGACGTGCTGCGACGTCGCGAGGAAGGAGAGGTCGTACGCGTCGTCGTGCATAGCCGCTGGGCGGACATGGAGTCGGTCCGCGCGTTCGCAGGCGACGACCTGGAGGTCGCGGTGGTCCCGCCGGCCGCGCAGGCGGTGCTGACCCGATACGACCAGCACGTCGAGCACTTCGAGGTCGTCCGCTGCGACTGAGGGGGTGCTGACGAAGCTTCATCGTTGCTTGGCGGCACCCTCGCATTCACGGTCCCTTCACGGGGCGCCGTCGCGGTCGACGTAGCTGCTGGCCGGTCTGTGCTTTGACGCAGCTTCGGTGATCGACGTACGGGCAGGCATGCTCGTGTTCCGTGAAGCCCGCGTGGAGATTCGCAAACTGCCGCGCGACGCACGCATTGTGAGTTGTGAAGCGCGGGTCAGGTGTTTCAGAGAGGTAGATCGATGCCCGTTGGCGCCTAGTCGACGTCCGGTCGGCAGCACGGGTGTCTCAACTCCACTTCGTCTAACCAACGATTCCTGAAACCACCTATGAACATCCGCACAATTGGAAAGGCAGCGCTGCTCACTGCGGCCGCGTCGTCGCTGACGGCGCAGATCACACACCAGCACGTCGCGAGCGCTGTCGGCGTCAACGGCGAAGGCGAGATCGTCGCTTACGACGCCGGCTCCGGGAACTTCTTCGTGACCAACCCGGACACGGACAGCCTGGACGTCTTTAGCTACTCCGCCGGCGTGTTGACGCTGCACTCCTCGATCGCGCTCGCCGGCGCCCCGAATAGCTGTGACGTCTACAATGGTCTGGTTGCGGTCGCGGTCGAAGGCGCGACGAAGCAGGACCTGGGCCAAGTGCAGTTCTTCGACGCTGCGAGCTTCGCGCAGAGCCCGAGCGTGACGGTCGGCGCGTTGCCGGACATGCTGGCCTTCACCCCTGACGGCTCGAAGATCGTCGTCGCCAATGAGGGCGAAGCTGACGAGGTCAGCGGCTTCAACAACCCGGTCGGCTCGGTGAGCATCGTCGACGTCGCCACCCGCACGGTCGCGCACGCGACGTTCGCGGCCTTTGAGTCGCAGAAGGCGGCGCTGCAAGCCGCAGGCGTGCGGATCCAGGACGTCAACGGCATCTCGCTGTCCCAGGACATGGAGCCAGAGTATGTCGCGATCTCAGCGGACGGGACGACGGCGTACGTGGCGTGCCAGGAGAACAACGCGTTCGCGATCGTGGACATCGCGTCGGCGTCGGTGACGAGCATCCTGCCGCTCGGCGAGAAGGACCACAGCCTGCCCGGCAACGCGTTCGACGCGTCGAACGATGACAACATCGACGGCAACTTCCAGAACTGGCCGGTCAAGGGCTACTACATGCCTGACGGCATCTGCACCTTCACGGTCAACGGCGTCGAGTACATCGCGTCGGCCAACGAAGGCGACGGCCGCGACGACTTCCCGGGCTTTGAGGACGAGACCCGCGGCGACGACCTGGAGGGCGACTTCGTCATGGACACCGAGGACCCGACGCCGGACACCGGCCTCTACACCTCGGCGCAGCTCAACGACGACGCGCTGCTCGGCCGCCTGAAGATGGTGACGAGCCCCTACGACATCGCGCGCGGGGACACCGACGGCGACGGCGACGTCGACCAGCTCTACTCGTTCGGCGCCCGCTCGGTGACGATCTGGGACACGGCTGGCAACGTGGTCTTCGACTCGGGCGACGTGCTCGAGCAAGCGATGCTCGCGAACGGCCTCTGGCAAGAGGGTCGCTCGGACGACAAGGGCCCCGAGCCTGAGGCGGTGGTCTTCGGCGAGGTCGACGGCGTGCCGTGCTTGTTCGTGGGCCTGGAGCGGACCAACGCGGTCTGCGTCTTCGACGTCACCGACCCGGCGAACGCCGCGCTCGTGGACGTCATCGACATCCCGGGCGAGAGCGGCCTCTCGGCTTTTGGTCCGGAAGGGCTGAAGTTCCTCTCGGCGTCGTCCAGCCCGCTCGGCGTCGCGACGCTCGCGGTCACTAGCGAGGTCGGCGGCGTGCTGAGCCTGTTCGCGGTCGGCCGTGGCCTGAGCGACCTCGGGCAGGTCTCGCTCATCGGCTCTGGCTGCGAAGGTCTGACCTTGTCGAGTACGCCCGCGTCGCTCGGCGCCAGTTGGAACCTGATGCTTGAGCAAGTCAACGGGGCGAACGCGATGTTCTTCTTCGGTGACTCCGTCGTGGGCGGCTTGGACCTCGGCGTCTACGGGGCCCCAGGGTGCTCGCTGTTCACGAACGGCAACCTCGGCGGCTTCTTCAGCAACGCTGCAGGCGGCGTGAGCCTCTACTCGCTCCAGGTTCCAGCCTCGGCTGCGCTCGCGGGGTGTGCGCTCACGGTGCAAGGCAGCGGACCGTCGAGCGCGCTGTCGTTCGCGACGTCGAACGGCGTGCGCGTCACCTTCGCGAACTGATCCCGGAAAGAGAGTAGGTGCGAAGCGGCGCGGCCCCGTTCTCGGGTCCGCGTCGCTTCGCATTTTCGTAGGCGCACTCGCAGGGTAAGGTCCGGTCGATGCTCGACCTCGACTTCGTGCGGGCCCAGTTCCCGGCCCTCGAGACGGACTGGACCTTGTTCGACAACGCCGGCGGCAGCGTGCCGCTCGGGCGCGTGTGCGACCTCGTCCAAGACTACATGCGGACCTGCATGGTCCAGCTCGGCGCGAGCTACGGGCTCTCCGAGGAGGCGTCTCGGCGGGTCGCGGCGGGCAACCGCGCCGCCGAAGAGCTGTTCGGCTCGGGCGAAGGGGACGTCGTCATCGGCGGGTCGTCGTCAGCCCTCGCGCGGATCGCGGCCGCGGCGCTCCGGCCGCTCTGGAGTGACGGAGATGAGGTCGTCGTCACGGACCTAGATCACGAGGCCAACATCGGCGCGTGGCGGGAGCTAGAGGAGACCGGCCTCGTGGTGCGGGAGTGGCGGTGCGACCCTGAGACCTACCAGCTCCGCACCGAAGACCTCGCCCCGCTGCTCAACGAGCGGACCCGCTTGGTGGCGTTCTCGCACTGCTCCAACCTCGTCGGTGAGATCCAGAACGTGCAGGCGATCAGCAACATGGCGCATGACGCGGGCGCCCTGGTCTACGTCGACGGCGTCGCGTATGCGCCTCACCGCCGCGTCGACGTCGACGAGCTCGGCGCGGACCTCTACGTCGCCAGCCTCTACAAGGTCTACGGCCCGCACCTCGCCGCCCTGCACTTCGGCAAGGAGCTGATCGCGATGGCCAAGTCGCAGAACCACTTCTTCATCGGCAACGATGAGGGGCCCTACAAGCTGCAGCCGGGCAACGTAAACCACGAGCTGACGGCGTCGCTGCCTGGGATCATCGACTATCTGCAGGAGCTCGATCGGCACCACGGCGGGCGCGGCACGATCGACGGCGCCTTCGACCGCATCACCGCCCACGAGGTGGAGCTCCTCGCCCCGCTGCTGGAGTTCCTCGACGGGCACCCGCGCGCGCGGCTGCTGGGTCGCCCGGTAGCTGACGCGATGCGCGCGCCGACGGTGTCGTTCGTGCCGCTAGAGCAGCGCGCCAGCGAGGTCCCGCCCAAGATGGACGCGCAGAAGGTCGCCGTCCGCTGGGGCCACTTCTACGCGCACCGGTTCTGTTCTCGCTTTGGGCTGCACGAGAACGACGGCGTCGTGCGCGCGAGCATGGCGCACTACAACACGCCCCAAGAGGTGGAGCGCCTGATCGATGCGTTGGGCCGCGTCCTCTAAGCTGCGGGTCGTGCGAAGCGCCGCCCGATCCTCCTCGACCTGTCCGCCGAGCGCGCCCGCGCGCGCGCGGCGTCGGCGCCGTCTGGAGCGCGCCTGAGATGCGGACCCTAGGAATCGACCTAGCTTCCGCGGCCGAGAAGACCGCGTGGTGCTTGCTGGAGTGGAGCGGCGGCGCCGCGTCGGTCGTCGACTTACAGCTGGGCGCAGATGATGAGCAGCTCGTGGCGGCGGCAGCGACCGCCGACCACGTCGGCGTCGACGCGCCGCTCGGGTGGCCCAAGGCGTTCGTCGAGATGCTGCAGCAGGCCCCGCGACCGATGACCTGGCCCGGGGAGCGCGACGCGCTGCGGTACCGCGCGACCGATCACTTCGTAAAACAGGTCACGGGGCTCTGGCCGCTGAGCGTCTCCTCAGACTTGATCGGCGTCGTGGCGATGCGGTGTCGCGGCCTGATGGCGCGGCTGCAGGACGTCGGCAAGCAGTGCCTCGAGGTCTACCCGGCCGCGGCCCTGCACCAGTGGGGGATCGCTGCGCGCGGCTACAAGGGCGCCAAGGGCCGGCCGGTCCTCGGCGAGCGGGTCGACGCGGTCGCCGCAGGCGCGCCTTGGCTGTCGCTTGAGCCTGGGCACGAAGAGCAGGTCCGCGGCAGCGACGACGCCTTCGACGCGCTGCTGGCGTCGATGGCGGTGCGCGCGCAGCGCGCCGGCCACGTGCTGCCCGAGCACGTCTGCCCTGGCGACGTCGAGGCGGAGGAGGGGTGGATCGTGTTGCCGGCGCCGGGATCGCTGGCGCGGCTGGCGGAGGACGCGCGTTGACGCTGCAATCGGCGCATGCCTGACGCCTCGACCAACCCCTTCGCGCAGCGCGACGCGGCGCCCTACGCGCTGCCCGAAGCGCTCTGCGACGAGCTGCAGACGCCCGCGCTGGTGGTCTACCTCGACCGCGTGCGCGAGAACGTGCAGCGGATGATCGACTACGTCGGCGGCGTCGACCGGTGGCGGCCGCACCTCAAGACGACCAAGATCCCCGAGGTCTGGTCCGAGCTGCTGCGGGCCGGCGTGCGGCAGTTCAAGTGCGCGACCACGCGGGAAGCCGCGGTGTTGCTGGACGTCGCCGCCGCGGCGGGGGAGCACGTCGACCTGCTGGTCGCGTATCCGCACCGCGACCCGTCGCTGCGCCGCGTCGGGGGGCTCGCCGCGGCCTCGACCGCGGACGTCTCGGTGTTGGTCGAAGACGTCGACTTGGTCGCCGCCGTGCCCGCGTCGCTGGGTGTGTTCGTCGACCTCAACCCCGGCATGAACCGCACGGGGGTGCCGCTCGATCGACTCGACGTCGTCGCCGCGATCGCGCGCGGGGCCGGCGAGCGGTTCCGCGGGCTGCACTTCTACGACGGCCACTTGCACGGCCCGGACCTGGAGGCGCGCCGCGCCGAGATCTTCGCGGGCTACGAGCGGCTGCTCGAGGTCGTCGCGGGGCTCGACCTGCAGGGCGTCCGGGTCGCGGAGGTGATCACGGCGGGGACGCCAGCGTTCCACCACGCGCTGCAGTTTGAGCGGTTCGCCCACGTGCCGTTCGTCCACCGGGTCAGCCCAGGCACGGTGGTCTTTCACGACGCGCGGTCCGAGCTCGAGAACCCGGACGTCTCCTTGACGCCCGCCGCGCTGGTCGCGTCGCGCGTCATCAGCCGCCCAGCGGACGACGTGGTGACCTGCGACGCGGGCTCGAAGTCAGTCGCCGCGGAGGCCGGAGATCCGTGCGCGTTTGCGCTGGGTCGTCAAGGGCTGGCGGCGCTGCCGCCGAGCGAAGAGCACCTGCCGCTGCGATGCACCGGCGCCCCGCCGCCGCGCGGCGATATGCTGCTGCTCGTGCCGCGCCACGTTTGTCCGACGGTGAACCTCGCCGAACACGCGGTCCTCATCGAGTCCGGCCGCGACCCCCGGGTCGTGCCGGTCGCGGCGCGGGCCCATGAAGTCCTCGCATCGCCCCGCTGCGACGCGTCGAATCCCTGACGCCCTCGGCGCGCGCCCTGCATCTCCCGAAACCGCTCTCTATGCTTCGCCCGACACGCCTCACCATCATCTTGACGTTGCTGCTGTCCGTCGCGGTACGCGCGCAGCAGGGTCAGGAGCTCTATCAGGTCTTCTGCGCGTCGTGCCACATGGCGGACCGCTTCCACGTCGGCCCCTCGCTCATCGAGATCGGCAAGCTCTACGGGGACAAACCCGACGAGTTCGTCGCCTGGTGCCACGCGCCCAAGCAGAAGCGCAAGGGCGTGATCCAGATGCCCTCGATGGCGCACGTCGACGCGCCTAAGCTTCTGCAGATTCACGGGTGGATCGTCAGCAGCACCAAGGGCAAGAAGGAGGTTGAGGTAAAGGGTCTCGACGGCTTCCGGGCGTCGCCGTCGATGCGCCGTCGGCCGCTGGTCCAGCGTATCTTCATGCCGGACGCCGGCCCCGCGGCGATCGCGGTCGCCGCCAACGACGAGTGGCACTTCTGCTGGGACGCCGGCCCCTGCCGGCTGCGCTACGTCTGGAAGGGCGACTTTATCGACGGGTGGCCCGTGTGGCGCGGCAACGGCGACGCCTACGCGAAGGTCCGCGGCCAAGTCTTGCTGCGCGAGAAGCGGACCCCGCTCCCGGTCGCTGCAGACGCCAAGGCGCGCTTCCTCGGGTACCGCATGAAGGACGGGCTGCCGACGTTCCATTACTTGCTGGGCAAGGTGAACGTCTCCGAGCGCATCACGCCGCTGCTGGACGGGTGGGGGCTAAAGCGCCGCTTCGAGCTCAAGGACGCGCCTGCGGGTTGGAAGCTCACGCTGACGGCCGCCGAGAAGATGATGTACAC
>JAYYEE010000290.1:0-4452 GCA_036160175.1 Planctomycetota bacterium | reverse complement strand
GCTGGGCGCGGCGCGATCGGCAACCTCGGCGGGCGCGTGACCGCCAAGGAACGCGTCAGGCGGGGCGGCAGCCGCTACTCGCTCGACGACCTCCGCAAGGCGATGGTGCTGAATGAGATCCTCAGCCCGCCGGTGAGCGTGCGACCGCACGACGATCGCCGCCCCGTTTGAGCGGCGCCTACTTCTTCATGGGCGCCGCCGGCTCGTTCGGCATGCGGCCCCGGCGGTCCGTCTTCTTGAACCGGCGCCAAAGCTCAGGGTCGATCATCGGGCGCGTGGCGCCGTCGGCGACCTCGTAGCCGATGTCGTAGACGTAGCGCGCGACGCGCAGCAGCTTCGGGTAGTCGATCTTGTCAGGCGTGTCCGTTGGCTGGTGGTAGTCCTTATGGATGCCCGTGAAGAAGAACGCGATCGGCACGCCCTTGTAGGCGAAGTTGGCGTGGTCGCTGCGGGTGAACAGGCTTTCTTGGTCAAACTCGATCTCGAAGCCCGCCTTCTGGTTGCTGGCCATGCAGAGCTCGTGAAGCGCAGAGGACATCTTCTGTGTACCGACCAAGTGGATCACGTTGCGGTTGTCTTCCGCGGTCTCGCCTTGGTTGACGAGCCGGCCGCCGTCTCGGGACTCTTCTTCGCTCCGCCCGATCATGTCCATCTGCAGCTCGGCAGCGATCGCGGAGAGGGGGACCGGGCAGTTGTCGACGAAGTAGCGAGAGCCGATGAGGCCGCGCTCCTCCGCGGAGAAGCAGACGAAGAGCACGCTCCGCTTGGGGCGGGCTGGGTTCTTGGCGAACATTTGGGCGACAGCCATGACGCCTGTCGTGCCGCTGCCGTCGTCGTCGGCGCCGGGGTAGATCGTCCCTCGCCGCTCGCCTAGGTGGTCGAGGTGGCTGCCGATCACCACATATTCATCACGGAGCTTGGGGTCGCTCCCCGGCAAGACCGCCCAGACGTTCATCGCCGGCGCGGAGCCGGTGGCGATCGTGACCTTCACGGCGGCGCGGACGTCGGTCGTCGTCACTAAGGGGGCGTCGGCGAGGCTCGCCTGGGTCTTGCCCGCGAGCGCGAGGAGCTTGTCGACGTCGGCGCCGCCGATGTTGACGTCGAGCGGCCGGTTGTTCGCTGCGGATGCGGCTGGATTGCGCCCGCGTCGTGACATTCCGCCGCCTGCGCGCAGCCCTCCGCTGACGTCCTCCCGGTTCGCGAAGACGAACGCCGCGGCCTTCTGCCCCTGCAGCGCGCGCATGACGGCAAACCGCGCGAAGGGGAGCGCGCGCCGCTCGGCGCGCACGACGGCGACGACGACCTTGCCGGCGACGTCGACGTCGTCCAAGCCGTCGATGCGCGGCATCCGCCGCCCTTGGGCCTGCGGCACTTCGATGTTTAGCAGTACGACGCCTCCGCTGACGTCAGTGTCCTTCGAGGCGTTGCCTGCGAGGCGCTCAGCAGGGACCGTGAGCACGACCTCTCCGCCTTGCGAGAACGTCAGCGATGCGGCGGTCACCGTGCTCTGGTTCCAGGGCATGTTCTGAAAGTAGGAGCCGTCCTCGCCGCGCGCCTCCAGGCCCAGCGACTGGAAGTGTGCCGCGACATATTCCGCTGCCTTGCGGTAGCCGTCTTGTCCGGTGCCGCGGCCCGCGAACCCAGGGCCAGCCAACGTGTGCAGCCAATCGGAGCACTGCTTCGCGTCGACGGCGGCCGCGCCTTCCTGTCGATCCTGGTCCAGCTCTTGGGCCCTCAGGGACAGCGTCAGGGATGCGACGGCGAACAGAGAAACGCAGTGATGGCGGAGCTTCATGGTCTGCATGGATTCGTCGGGCGCGCCGTCTGGCGGCGCTAGCCCCTGATTGGGAGAGGAGGTATGGTGCCCGGATCGCGGAGGCGGGACCCGCGAAACTTGTGCCGGGTTCGTCTGATCGCGCCGGATACAGCTGCCGTCGTTCCGGCTGGGTGCTTTTCGTAGCAGCGCTACGGGCCTAGCATTCCGGCCGTCGATGACCTCCAAGCGCCTGGAAGACCTGCCGATCCGTCGCACCCAGCAGCGGCTCCGCCGCCGCCTCAAGGAGGTGCCCGTGCTCCCGAGCTTGGTCACGCTCGCCAATGTGTTCCTCGGGTTCTTGGCGATGGCCAAGATCGCGGACGCGCTGCGGACCTCAACGCCCGGGGTCAGCTTCACGGACGTCTTGCCCTACTTCGAGATTGCGACCATCTTGGTCTTCGCGGCGATGGTTTGCGACGCGCTGGACGGCCGCGTGGCGCGGATGACCGGGCAGACCTCAAGCTTCGGCGCCCAGCTCGACAGCCTCGCCGACATGGTGACGTTTGGGGTGGTCCCTGCGTTCATCGCCAAGGTGCTGGTCGACTGGCACGCGCAGGACGACGCCAACATGCTGTTGCCTGTCGGGCCCAAGCTCTTCTATGCGGCTGCGGCGGTCTACGTCCTCGGCGCGGCGATGCGTCTCGCCCGGTTCAACGTGGAGGCGGGCGCAGACGAAGAAGATCACCGAGAGTTCAAGGGACTGCCCAGCCCAGCGGCGGCGGCGGTCGTCTGCTCGTGGATCGCGATGTTCTGCACCAAGGGCAACGAGTCGGCGGAGATCAGCCGCTGGTTGCTCGCGGATCACCACTACGACTGGATCGTGCGAGGGATGCCGGTTGCGCTGGTCCTGACCGGGCTGCTGATGATCTCGTCGGTCCCGTATCCCCACGGGGTCTACGCGCTCGCCAAAGGTCGGCACAGCCTGCCCTTCTTGGTCGGCGCGGTCCTGGTCGTCGCGGTCGCCGCGATTGAGTGGCAGCTGGCGCTGTCGGTGTTGACCGCGGGTTACGTGATGTGGGGGGTGCTCTTGGGCCTCTTCCGCGCCGTATTCGGCGGCCCCCGCTCAGGCCCGGGCGCCGATTTAGAGCTCGACGTCGACGAAGAATACGAGCCCCAGGCGCGGCGGGAACCTTCGCGAAACTGACGTGATCACGGCATACATCGCGCTGGGGAGCAACGTCGGGGATCGTGAGCGTCACCTCGATCAAGGGCTGCGCGGCCTGCGCGCCGCGCCTGGCGTCGAGGTGGTTCGCGTGTCGTCATGGATCGAGACGGCGTTCGTCGGGGATGGCCCTGAGCAGGGCCCCTTCCTCAACGGGGCCGCCGAACTCCGTACGACCCTCTCGCCGACCGCGCTGCTCGGCGTCATGCGCGCGCTCGAGCGAGAGGCGGGGAGGGCATCGCCGCACCCGCGGAACCACCCGCGCGAGCTGGACCTCGACCTGATCTTCTTTGGGGACGAGCGCATCGACCAGCGAGAGCTCCAAGTCCCGCACCCGAGGTGGCACGAGCGCGAGTTCGTCTGCGCGCCGCTGCGCGAGCTCGGGGTCGACGTAGAGGCGCGTCCACGCGACGTGAGGCCTGAGGTGATCCACGATGCCGGCGCCCTCACGACGCGCGTGGCGGAGTGGGCCGCAGGCGGCTGCTCGATCGGGCTCGTGCCGACGATGGGGAGCTTGCACGACGGGCACGCGAGCTTGATCCGGGCCGCGCGCGCGCAGTGCGACCGGGTCTTGGTGACGGTGTTCGTCAACCCGCTCCAGTTCGGCGCTGACGAGGACTTCGAGGCCTACCCGCGCGACCTGGAGCGCGACCTCGCTGTCTGTAAGGCGGCAGGCTGCGACGCGCTGTTCGCCCCTGCTGGCGCGCACATGATCAGCGATGGCTTCGCCAGCCACGTCGGGACGGGGCCAGAGGCGACCGGCATGGAAGGGGCGTTGCGGGCGGGGCACTTCTCAGGCGTCGCCACAATCGTCGCGCGGTTGTTCGCCATGACCCGGCCACAGCGCGCCTACTTCGGTGAGAAGGACGCGCAACAGCTCGCGGTCGTGCGCAGGATGCGCGCAGACCTCGGGTTTGCGGTCGAGGTCGTCGCTTGCCCGATCGTGCGCGAGCCCGACGGGTTGGCGATGTCGAGCCGCAACGTCTACCTGTGCGGTGACGACCGGGCGGCCGCGACCGTGCTATTCCGCGCGCTGACAGCGGCGGAGCAGCGCTTCCGCGGCGGAGCGCGCGACCGCGACGGCTTGATCGCTGCTGCGCGGCAGGTGCTCGACGCAGAGCCGAGGTGCGCGGTCGACTACGTCGAGCTGCGACGTGAGCGGGACCTAGCGCCGCTGCCGAGCGGGGACGTCGACGGCGTCAGGATGCTCGTCGCGGCGCGCTTCTGCGGTGGGGAGCGACCTGTGCGCCTCCTAGACAACCTCGCTTGGTCGACTGGAGGCGAGGTTTGACGGACGCCCGCGCCGCGCTTTGGCTGCCGGCCTACGCGAAGTTGAACCTCTACCTGGAGGTCACGGGCCGTCGATCCGACGGATACCACACGCTGGACACGGTGTTTCATACGCTCGCGCTTCACGATGACGTGAGCGTGCGTCTCGCTGGCGAGGACGTGACCATTCAGGTGGCGGGGGGGC
>JAYYEE010000289.1:0-9732 GCA_036160175.1 Planctomycetota bacterium | reverse complement strand
GCGACGCCACCTGGATGGTGGTTTTGTTGCACCACCGTGTGTTGGGGACGGCGGCTAAGAGGGAAAGCCCGAAGCGTCGCGCGACGCTGCAGCCAGCCTTCGACCGCAACGGCATCGACCTGGTCTTGCAAGGCCATGACCACACTTACAGCCGCACGGGGCGGATGCGCCATGTGCACGGCGACGGCGTCGGTCACACGCACGAGGAGACCGCTGAGACCAACGTCCCGATCGGCCTGCGCGCGCGCGATGATCAAACCGGTACGGTCTACGTGGTCTCTGTGAGCGGTCCGAAGATGTATGGCCTCGTCAAGCAGCCGTTCATGGTCAAGGCCACCGAGAACACCCAGCTCTATCAGGTGGTGTCCATCGACGGTGACGAGCTGACGTATTCGGCGTATAAGGCGACCGGTGAGCTGTTCGATCGCTTTGTCTTGCGGCGGCGATCCGGCGCGCCGAACGAGCTGATCGAGAAGCTGCCGTAGCGATCGGACACGTTGCGGGCAGCGGCGCGATCGGATGCAATCCTAGAATGGCTTTGTTGGTCACCCTCGCGCGGACGGCGCTGCTCGCCGCCGTCGTCGGCGCTGTGCGCGGGCAGGCCGAGCACTGGGCGTTCGAGCCAATGGCCCCTAGCTTCGAGCTCCCAGCGGTAGGGGACGCGGCTTGGTGCCGCAACGGCATCGACCGGTTCGTGCTGGCGCGGCTTGAGCGCGAGGGGCTGTCGCCGTCCGCAGGGCTGGACGCCGCCCGCTACCTGCGGCGCCTGAGCCTCTCGCTCACCGGGCTGCCGCCCGACGAGGCGCAGCTCGACCGCGCCGAGCGTGGCGAGCTCGACGCGCTCGTCGACGAGCTGCTGGCGTCGCCGCGCTACGCCGAGCGCATGGCGAGCGAGTGGCTTGACGTCGCCCGCTACGCCGACACGTTCGGCTACCAGTCCGACGTCGAGCGGCCGGTGTGGCCGTGGCGCGACTGGGTGCTGCGGGCGTTCCGCGACAACCTGCCCTACGACCAGTTCGCGACTTGGCAGATCGCGGGCGACCTGCTCCCCGACGCGACCCGCGACCAGCAGCTCGCGACCGCGTTCCAGCGCCTGCACCGGCAGACCAACGAAGGCGGCAGTGTCGAGGAGGAGATGCGGCAGGAGTACGTCGCCGACCGCACGCACACGTTCGCGACGGCGTTCTTAGGCATGACCATGGAGTGCGCTCGCTGCCACGACCACAAGTTCGACCCGGTCACGCAGAAGGAGTACTACGAGCTGTCGGCGTTCTTCGACAACGTCGATGAGTCGGGCCTCTACTCGCACTTCACGCGGGCGACGCCGACGCCCGCGCTGTCGCTGCCGACGCCGCAGCAGGAGCAGCAGGAGCGCGACGCGCGCGCGGCGGTGATCGAACGCGAGCGGGAGCTCGCGGCGCTGCGCGCGTCGCTGACGAAGGCGCAGCTCGAGGATGAGCCGCCCGATCTGACCGGGCCGATCGACCCGGTCGGCGTGTTCTCGTTCGACGCGCTGGTCGAGGGCAAGCTCCCCAACGCGGCCAACGCCGAGCTGCCCGGCAGCGTGGGGGACGGGCCGGCGTTCGTCGACGGCAAGGTCGGCAAGGCGCTGCGCTTCGACGGCGAGGACTGGGCTAAGCACCCCAAGGTCGCCGATTTCGACCGGCACCAGCCGTTCTCGTTGGCGTTCTGGCTCCAGGTGCCTGAGGCCTACGACCGCGCGGTCGTCGTGCACCGCTCGAAGTCTTGGACCGACGCCGGCAGCCGCGGCTACGAGCTGCTGGTCGAGGACGGCTGCCTGAGCTTCGCGCTGATCCACTTCTGGCCCGGCAACGCGATCCGGATCCGAGCCGCGCAGCCGTTCCCGGTCGGCCGGTGGGCGCACGTGGCGCTGACCTACGACGGCAGCAGCCGGGCCGCAGGCCAGGCGATCTACGTCGACGGGGTGCGCGCGGAGGTGTCGGTCGTGCGCGACTGCCTGACGCGGACCATCCAGGGCGGCGGCGCCGACGCGCTGACGTTCGCGCAGCGCTTCCGCGACAAGGGCCTCAAGGGCGGCGCGGTCGACGAGCTGCACGTGTTCGCGCGCGAGCTGACCCGGCCCGAGGTCGGCTACCTCGCGGGCGCGCGCGTGCAGTCTACCGAGGCTGACGTGCGCGACCTGCTGCTGCGCACCCACAGCGAAGACGGCGAGGCCAAGCTGGCGGCGCTGGCGGCCGCGCGCCGCGCGCTCGGCAAGGTCCAGGACAGCCAGCGCGAGATCATGGTGATGCGCGAGATGGCCGGCCGCCGCGCCACCTACGTGCGGCCGCGCGGCAGCTACCTGATGCAGGGCGAGCGCGTGGAGCCCGGCACGCCGAAGTGCCTCCCGCCGCTGCCGGACAGCGGCAAGCGGGACCGCCGCGCGCTGGCGCGCTGGCTCGTCGACCCCGACCACCCGCTGACCGCGCGGGTCGCGGTCAACCGGGTCTGGCAGATGCACTTCGGCAGCGGCCTGGTGGCGACCAGCGAGGACTTCGGCCTGCAGGGCACGCAGCCGACGCACCCGCAGCTGCTCGATTGGCTCGCCCGCTGGTTCGTCGACTCGGGTTGGGACCTAAAGGCGCTGCACAAGCTGATCGTGACCTCCGCGACGTTCCGGCAGCGCTCCGTCGCCGACGCAGCGCTCCGGGCGCGCGATCCGCACAACGCGCTGCTGGCGCGCGGACCGCGCTACCAGCTGTCCGCCGAAGCGCTGCGGGACCAGGTGCTCTGGGCGTCCGGCATGCTCAAGGAGCGCTTCGGCGGCGGGCCGGTGCGGCCGTATCAGCCCGACGGGCTGTGGCGCGAGAAGAGCGGCGGCACCTACCACCCGAGCAAGGGCGACGACCTCTACCGGCGGAGCCTCTACACCTACTGGAAGCGCACGTCGCCGCCGCCGGCGATGATGCTGCTCGACGCGAGCAAGCGCGACGTCTGCGTGATGCGGCGCCAGCGCACCGCGACGCCGCTGCAGGCGTTGGTCATGCTCAACGACCCGCAGTTCGTCGAGCCGGCGCGCGTGTGGGCGGAGCAGCTGGTCGCGGCGGGCGGTGACGGTGACAGCGAGCGCCTGACTTCTGCCTTCCGTCGGCTCGCCAGCCGGAGGCCGACCGCGCGCGAGCAGGAGATCTTGTCCGCTGCGCTGGTCGAGCAGCGCGCGGCCTACCGCGCCGCGCCCGAAGCGGCCGAAGCGCTGGCGAAGGTGGGCAGCCACCCGCAGGCCCCCGACCTGGACCGCGTCGAGGTCGCAGCGTGGACCATGGTGCTGAGCACGATGATGAACTTCGACGAGGTGGTGAGGCTGCGATGAGAGACCTGATCACGCGCAGGGACCTGTTCGGTCGAGGTGCTGCCGGCGCAGGCTCGCTCGCGCTCGCGCGCCTGCTCGGCGACGACGGCGGGCCGAAGCCGCACTTCGCGCCCAAGGCCAAGCGGCTCGTCTACCTGTTCCAGAGCGGCGGTCCGTCGCAGCTGGAGACGTTCGACTACAAGCCGGTCCTCCAGCAGCGCAACGGCGAAGAGCTGCCCGACTCCGTCCGCCAGGGCCAGCGCCTCACGGCGATGTCCGGCAACCAGGCGACCTTGCCGCTCGCGGGCGCCCAGTTCCAGTTCGCCAAGCACGGCCAGAGCCAGCAGTGGGTCAGCGAGCTGCTGCCGCACACGGCGCGGATCGTCGACGACCTGACGATCGTCAAGTCGATGCACACCGAGGCGATCAACCACGACCCGGCGATCACGTTCCTGCAGACCGGCTCGCAGATCGCGGGCCGCCCCTCGATCGGCGCGTGGCTCAGTTACGGCCTCGGCGCGACCAACCAGGACCTGCCGGCGTTCTGTGTGCTGGTGACCAAGAACAAGGGCGGGCAGCCGCTCTACGCGCGGCTGTGGGGGAGCGGCTTCCTGCCGTCGTCGCACCAGGGCGTGCAGTTCCGCGCCGGCAAGGACCGCGTGCTCTACCTCGACGACCCCGCGGGCGTCGACACCAAGACGCGTCGCCGGATGCTGGATCGCCTGCGGGACCTGCACGAGGCGGCCTACGAGCGCGACGTCGACCCGGCCGTGCGCTCGCGGATCGACCAGTACGAGCTGGCGTACCGCATGCAGATGTCGGTGCCCGAGGTGACGGACCTCTCCGACGAGCCGGACTGGGTCTTCGACCACTACGGCGAGGACGCGCGACAGCCCGGCACGTTCGCGGCCAACTGCCTGATGGCGCGGCGGCTGCTCGAGCGCGGCGTGCGCTGCGTGCAGCTGTTCCACCAGGGGTGGGACCAGCACGGCGGCCTGCCCGGCGGCATCCGACGCCAGTGCAAGGAGACTGACCAGGCGAGCGCCGCGCTGGTGCAGGACCTCAAGGCGCGTGGGCTGCTCGACGACACGCTGGTGGTCTGGGGCGGCGAGTTTGGACGGACCAGCTACTCACAGGGAAAGCTGACCAACAACAACTACGGCCGCGACCACCACCCGCGCTGCTTCTCGATGTGGATGGCCGGCGGCGGTCTGCGGCCCGGCTACTCACACGGCCAGACCTGCGAGCTCGGCTACAACATCGTCGAAGACCCGGTCCACGTGCACGATCTGCACGCGACGTTGCTGCACCTGCTGGGCGTCGACCACGAGCGCCTGACCTACTTCTACCAGGGCCGCGACTTCCGCCTGACGGACGTGCATGGCAAGGTGGTCCGGCCGCTGCTCGCCTGAGCGGCCACACAGAGTGCAACCTGACCTGGGCTTCGCGCGAACGGCCCCTGGCTGTGTCCCGAGACCTCGACCCGCCGCCAGACCTCGACGCGCTGTTGCAGCAGACGTGGCGCGAGCTGGCGCGCGGCGTGCCGGACGAGCGCCACGGATTCCACTGGCCAGTGGTCGCGACGATCGACGAGCGCGGGGCGCCGCAGGCGCGGGTCTGCGTGCTGCGTTCGGTCTCCGAGGGCGAAGGGCAGCTGACGTTCCAGACGGATCGGCGCTCGCCGAAGGTCCGGGAGCTGCGCGCCGAGCCTCGGCTGTCGCTGACGTTTCATGACCGACGTCGACGGCTCCAGCTGCGCGTCTGCGGCGCGGCCGAGGTTCACCTCGACGGCCCTCTGTTCGACGCGGGCTGGGCGCGCTGCGGCCTCGGCGGGCGTCGCTCGTATCTGGGCGAGCACGAGCCCAGCTCGCGCAGCGAGGCCTGGAGCCCGAATCTGCCGGCTCATCTCGTCGGCTCGACGCCGACGCTGGACGAGAGCGAGGCTGGGCGCGCGCGCTTCGCTGTCGTCGAGGTGATCATCCGCTCAATGGATCTGTTGGTGCTCGCGCGGTCTGGCCACCGGCGCGTCCGCTACACGCGGCGCGACGCCGCGGGTTGGGGCGCCGAGTGGCTGCAGCCCTGAGCGCCGGCCGCGTCGCTACCTGAGCAGCGTGAATCGGACCGCGTCCAGGATGACAAAACCGTCGGCGCCTTCGTTCGTGACGATCACCGACACGGGGCCGGCGAGGCGCAGCTCGTCGAGGACGTAGAACGCGCCATCGTTGGGCCGCCGCCGCTGGTCGACGGTGTAGCGGTGCACTTGATCGCCGCACCGAACCTCAACCGGCACGTTCGCGGCGCGGTTCGCGTGCTCGACGTAGCCGAGCCCTACTCGGTAGCGACCCGGGTCGAGCTTGGTCCGGAGCGTGCCTCGGCAAGCGCCGTCGCCGCGCGCGTCGTCGTGGAGGTAGCCGCGGTGGACGCCGCGGCGCATCCCCGACGGTCGCCACGGCCCCGTCAACTCAGCGGCGGTGTCGTCGACGACCACGCCAGGTATTTCTGCGAGCTGGACGTATTTGGCGCCCACGTCTTCCGCGGCTCGGAGCACCTGTCCGTCGGCCGTCAAACGCGCCGCGAGCGCGCTGTAGTCGACGTCTTGCACGGCGCAGTCGCAGTCGAGGGCGATCGCCGCCGCCGTCGCCGCCGACTGCCCCAGGATCATGAACACCGGCTCCATGCGGATCGACCCGTAGGCGATGTGCGACGAGGACAGGCACACCGGGACTAAAAGGTTCTCGCACTCGTCGCGCCGCGGGATGATGGCGCCGTAGTCGACCGGGTAGGGGCCGCCCGGGTTGATCTGGATGTCGCCCTCGTTGCGCGCGTAGCCGTCGGCGTCGACGTAACGCTGCACGTTGTGGCTGTCCATGTTGTAGGAGCCCATGCCGATTGGCCTCGGGGTCGGGAGCTGGCGACGCAGGTGGCGCTCGGTCTGGACCCAGTCAGAGACCATGCGGCGCGCTTCGCGCACGTAGATCTGGTGCGGCCAGTTGTCGTTGTCGACGAACTCGTCCGCGGCGAGGCCCCAGCGGCGTATCTGCGCTTGGATGTCGCTCGGGACGCGGGGGTCGTTGGCGAGGAACCACAGGAGCCCCTGCTGGTAAACGCGGTGCTCGGTGACGATGGCGCGGCGTTCGGCGTAGGTGCCTTCTGGATAGGCGTAGTTGGCGCCGATGTTGTCGAACGAGAACGCGCCGTGGTTGTTGGTATCGGTCTTGCGGTTGGGGATCGGGTCGAACTTGCGGTAGGTGCCCTTCCAGCCAGCCAAGAGGTGGCGCAGCAGCAGCTCATACTGCGACGGGTCGTAGCCGGCCGGCTTGGGCCACGGGACCTTGTTGTCTGGGTGGTCCGTCATGCAGGTCCGAAAGCAGTACGCCTGGACCCGGTGGTCGCCGGCGCCCTCCTCGCCAGGCGGGCCTGCGTGGATGCGCGGCAGCAGCCCGGAGCTCGGGTCGCCGGGGACGACGTATGGGTCGACCGGGCGGTCGAACTGGTGGGACCGCGCGCGGCCCGCCTGCACGCCGTTGAGGGTCTCGCCGTAGGTGTCGTTGGACTCCCGCCCGACGGTGTAGCTGACGCCAGCGGCGGCCATCAGGTCGCCCTCATAGGTCGCGTCGATGAATACGTCGCCCGCGAAGCAGGCGCCAGCCAGCGTCGTGATGGACCGGATCCGGCCATCGACCACCTCGACGCCGGCGGTGCGGTCCAGCCACGCGTCGCGGTGGACCTCGAGGCGGTGCTCGGCGACCAGCGCTTCGAAGACCGCCTCGGCGACGTGCGGCTCAAAGGTCCACATCGTGCGAGCGTCGCCGTCGATGGCGGGCGTGCCCTGCCCGCGGTTACCGTAGTCTCCTCGGCGCTGCCAGCGCCACGCGTCGTCGCGCGTGTAGCGCGTGTAGATGCGCCCGTAGAATTCGCGCGCGAGGCCGCCGATGACGGCCTTGTTCCCCGAGTCGGTCCACCCGAGCCCGCTCGCGGAGAGGCCGCCGAGGTGGGTGTCCGGGCCGACCAACACGACGGACTTGCCCATGCGGTGCGCTTGCACGGCTGCCATGACGCCCGCCGACGTGCAGCCGTAGACGACGACGTCGTGGGTCTCGACGGCGGGCGGGGCGGTCGAGCACGCGCCGAGCAGCGCAGCGAGGAGCAAGGAGCGAGCGCGGGCGGACAGCATCCGATGAGGATGGGCGCCACCGCGGGGAGCGGTCAAGGCGAGAGCGAGTCGCCGGCGGGATTTCCGCGCCGCCGCACCGACGGCCGCCGCGGCGCCAAGTGGCCGACAGAATCGCCGCGGGATCGGCTACGTTGCGTGCACCATGCGGAACTTGCGCGCTGTCGTCTCTCCCGCCCTCGCTGCGCTGCTCGCAGCGGGCGCGTCCTTCGCCCAGGAGCCCGTCGCCGTCGCGACGAAGAAGCCAGAGCCGGAGCAGGTCGCGCTGCTGCGGCCCGCGGGCGCCTATGCCGACCTCGCCGAGTCCGGCTTCGACCCGGCCAGCCTGCTGACTGGGGGCGGCGGCGGCCAGGTGAAGCCGTTCTTCGCGCTGCTGGACATGATCCTCGACCTCACCGTGCAGCCTGGCGAGAACGTGCTGCTCGACCTGTCGGCGGGCTTCGGCCTCAACCTCGCGCAGCAGCGCGAGGTAGAGCGGGCGATCGCGCAGGTGCACAAAGCTGGCAAGCACATCACCTGTTACCTCGAGAACGCGGGCGTCGGCGCCTACCAGATCGCGGCGCAGTGTGACCGCGTGCTGCTCGCGGACATGGGCGGCGTCGACCTGCGCTCGTCGGCGATGAACGTGATGCACTTTAAAGACGCCCTCGACCTCGCCGGCGTGCAGGTCGAGGTGACCCGCGTCGGCGAGTTTAAGGGCGCGGTCGAGCCCTACATGCTGCCGACGATGTCGAGCCACCTGCGCGAACACTACCGCGCGATGCTGACCTCGATGAACGGCGACGTCGTGCGGCGCATCGCCACAGGCCGCAGCCTCTCTGAAGAGAAGGTGCGGGAGCTGCAAGAGCAGCGGATGTTCACCGCGAACGAGGCGCTCAGCGCTGGGCTCGTGGATCGACTCGTGCCGTGGGAGGGCGCCGAGCGCGCGCTCGCGACGGCTCGCGGCGACCACGACTTCAAGCTCAAGGACGTCGGCCCGCGCGAGAAGAAGAAGAAGAGCCGGGACTTCATGTCGCTCTTGTCCGGCATGATGAACCCGAAGAAGGAAGAAGAGATCGAGGACCCCGAGATCGTGGTGATGCACCTCTCGGGCCAGATCGTCGACGGTAACTCGGCGTCGGCCGGCAGCATGGTGAGCGGCCCGACGGTGAAGCTCCTCGACAAGCTCGCGGACAACGATTTGGTCAAGGGCGTCGTCCTCCGGATCAACTCTCCGGGCGGCTCGGCGACGGCGAGCGAGGCGATCCGCCTCGCGATCGCTCGCCTCGCTAAGAAGAAGCCGGTGGTGTTCTCGATGGGCGAGATGGCGGCGTCCGGCGGCTACTGGATCACGGCGATCGGTGAGCCGATCCTGGCAGAGGTCGGCACGATCACAGGGTCCATCGGCGTGTTCGGGATGCGCTTCCAGCCGGGCGCGCTAATGCGGCGCGTAGGCATCCACAGCGAGATCGTCAGCATCGACGACGGCCCCCAGATGGACGCGATGGATCGTCCCTGGACGCCGGAGGCCCGCGCGAAGATCCAGCGCGGCGTCGACGAGGTCTACGACCGGTTCCTGCGGCTGGTGGCAGCGTCGCGCGGCAAGACCCCCGAGCAGGTCGACGCGGTCGCAGGCGGCCGCGTCTGGTCTGGCCAGCAGGCGATCGAGAACGGCCTCGTCGACGAGATCGGCGGCATCGACAAGGCCGTCGCGATGATCTTGAGCCGAGCGGGCATCATGAACGGCCTCGAGGACGTCGAGGTCCGTCACATGCCGCAGCCCGCCAACTTCGCTGACGCGTTCTTGGGGCAGCTGTTCGACGCCAAGCTGCAGGCGAGCAACGGCGGCCTGCTCGAGACGGTGATCGCGCAGTGCGGTCCGTTCGGAGAGGTCTTGGGCGTGCTCCGCGAGGCGCTCACGAGCGACGGCAAGGCGCGGGTCTACGCGCTCATGCCTGCGGGCTTGCGAGTCCGCTAAGGAGACGCCTCGATCGGCGCGCCGTCGCGGCGCGCGCGGAGCGCGTCGAGTAGGCGCTGCGCCTGCGCCGCTGGCCCCTGCCGCCAGTTCATGACGATGTCCGCGGTGCGCCGTGCGGGCTCGACGAACTGCTCGTGCATCGGTCGGACCGTCTCTAAGTATTGCTTCATGACGGAGTCGACCGTCCGGCCACGCTCGGCGATGTCGCGCTTCACACGCCGCAGCGCGCGCACATCGGCCGGCGCGTCTACGAACACGCGCAGATCAAACGAGCGGCGCAGCTCGGGGACCGCC
>JAYYEE010000288.1:0-2813 GCA_036160175.1 Planctomycetota bacterium | reverse complement strand
TGACCCGGAAGACCCGCTCCTGCGGCGCGCGCGCCGCGACGGCGTGACCGCGGCGCACGTCATGCCCGGCACGCAGAACGTCATCGGCGGCCTCGGTTGCGTCGTCAAGACGTCCGGCGCCGACCCCGACGCGATGGTCATCAAGCAAGACGCCAGCATGCGCATCGTCATGGGCAGCGAACCCTCAGCGCGCAACCGCGCCCCCCGCGGCGGACGCGTCGAGTCGATGTACTATCGCCGACCCACCACGCGCATGGGCGTCATCTGGGCCGTCCGCCGCGCGTTCTTCGACGCCCAGGAGGCGATGCAGAAGACCCAAGGCGCTCCTGACCAAGGCCCGCCGGCGCCAGGCATCGAGGTCTTGACGCGCGTGCTGCAAGGGAAGCTGACCGCCGTCACGACGGCCCGCAGCGAGCAAGACCTCCGCACCGCGCTGCGCATCGCCGAGGAGTTCGGATACCAGACGGTCATCGACGAGGCCCAAGACGCCTACATGGTCGCAGATGAGCTGGTCGCTCAGCAGGCGACCGTGATGCTCGGCGCGCCCAGCGCCACCTCGATCGGCGGCGGCGGTGGCCGTGACGGCGCTGCGCCGCGCAGCGGCACCGTGCGCGCCCTCGCGAACAAGGGCGTCAAGTTCGTCATCACGACGGGCACCAACACCCAGCGCCTGCCGCTAATCCGCGAGGCCATGTTTGCCGCGCGAAACGGGCTAGGCCCGCAACAAGCACTCGACGCGATCACCATCGAGCCGGCGAAGCTGCTCGGCGTGGACGATCGCATCGGCAGCCTCGCCGCAGGGAAGGACGCCGACTTCGTCATCTGGTCACAAGATCCCCTCGACCCGGCCGCCGTCGCCGAGTCTGTCTACATCGACGGCAAGCCCGTGTCGCAACTCCGATGAACCTCTCCACCCTGCGAATCGCGGTCGTCTGCGCGACGATCGCCCTCCCCGCCTTCTGCCAGGACCTCGTCGCCGTCAAGGCGAAGACCATCCATACAATGGCCGGCCCGAGCGTCGAGGACGGCGTCGTGCTGCTGCAAAACGGCCGCATCAAGACCATCGGCAAGCAAGCCGACGTCGAGATCCCGTGGTCCGCGAAGGTCATCGACGCCAGCGACAAGGTCGTCATGCCGACGTGGGTCATCGCCCACAGCAGCGGCGGCATGCGCGGCAGCAATGAGTCGATGCAGAACGTCCCGTGGCTCTCGGTCGCGGACGCGGTCGACCCGGGCTCGACCTTCTTCGAGGGGATGCGGCGCAACGGCGTGGGCACGATCCACACGATGCCCGGCAACAACACGCTCATGGGAGGCAAGGGCATGGTCCTGCGCCCCGCTGGGCGGACCGTCGAGGACATGACCATGGCCGCAGACACCGGCCTAAAGCTCTCGCTGATGGCAAGCGGCGGCAGCCGGCTGCAGAAGATCCGCGAGATGCGCCGCGCCATCGCCGACATCCGCGAGTACCTCGCGGACTACAACCGGCAGAAGGACGAGTTCGAACAGGAGAAGGCCGCTGGCGCCATCGCCGAGGACAAGGAGTGGGAGAAGGAGATCGACCGCAAGAAGCAGGCAGCGGTGGACCTGATCGAGAAGAAGATGAAGGGCTGGCTCTACGTCCCCAGCTTCGCTGAGCTCAGCGAGGCCATGCGGATGGGCCAGGAGCTCGACCTCAACTTCGTGCTCGGCCCCAACCTCGACGAGGCGATGCCGATGCTGCGCCGCCTGAAGCAGCCGGTCGTCCTGGAGGCGACTCTCGAGTACTTCGAGACGGACGCAGAGACCCGCGAGGAAGAGCAGTTCTGTTCGGCGAAGATGCTCGCCGACGCGGGCGTCCCGTTCGCTCTCTCGCTCGGCGGCGGCCCCACGGCCAACCCGTGGTGGCAGCTTGGCACCTGCGTTCGCAACGGCGTCAGCCGCGAGCAAGCGCTCGCCGCGCTCACCACGGTGCCCGCGAAGATGATCGGGATGGAGGAGCAAGTCGGCTCGCTCAGCGAGGGCAAGCTCGGCAACCTGCAGATCCTGACAGGCGACCCCCTCGCCGCCACCACGTGGGTGGAGATGGTCGTGCTCGAAGGGGAAGTCGTCTACGAGCGCAGCAAGGACCCGCGCCTGCAGTACCTGTTTGAGGCCGCCGAAGAGGCCGCAGCCCCACAAGAACCCAAGAAGGAAGAGGGCAAGTAATGGCGCCGCTCCTCCCCTCCCCACGCGGCGCCGCGCTCGCGGCTGCGCTCTGCGCTGCCCTGGTGGCCGCGCCGATCGCCGCCCAGCAGACGCCGAGCGGGACCTTCGCCGTGCGCTGCGGCACGCTGCTCATCGGCGACGGCCAGCAGTCGGTCACCGACGCGTGGCTCTATGTCCGCGACGGTAAGGTCCAGCGCGTCTCCAAGACCGCGCCGACCGACGACACGCCCGTAGTGGACGCCAGCGGCAAGGTCGTGATGCCTGGCATCGTGGCCGTCGACAGCGACCTCGCGCCGTCGCGCGACAGCGAGTACCAAGTCACCCCTGACGCCTACGCGGTCGACGCGTTCGACTTCGAGCGCGCTTGGCGCGCCGCCCTCGAGGGCGGCGACACCTCGGCGTACCTCTCCCCCGGCCGCAGCCGCCTGGTCTCCGGGCAAGGCGCGGTCGTAAAGCTCGCCGGCACCGACCTCGTCGAGCGCGTGTTGACCGACGAAGCCTGCCTGCGCGTCAACTTCGGGCCGGCCGCGCTCCGCGCGCCGCGCGTGTTCGAACCGACGGCGCACCCGACCGACGAGGACCCGTTGGAGCCAGCGCGGATCCAGACGCCGACCTCGCGCATCAGC
>JAYYEE010000287.1:0-10372 GCA_036160175.1 Planctomycetota bacterium | reverse complement strand
CGTCTGCTTGCTCCGGATGGGTGAGCCGCGCGCTGCGTTGGGCTACCTGGAGTCGGCGTCGAAGCTCGCCTCGGTGCGCGACCGAGAGCTGGACCGCCTGCTCGACACGGCCCGGACGCGGCCCAGCGAGGCCCTCGACCGGGCGGTCGACGTCGCCGGGCTCCGGGACTGTGAGCGGCCGATGTGGGAGGCGTTCAAGGGCGCTGCGGCCACACCGCCGCCCGCGCACGTCCCCTCGCGCTGAGAGAGAGACGACGCTGAAAATCGGCCCGCTGCCGGGCATTCTCATGGGCCCTCCCGTCCATGAGCACAACCTTCTTGCCGCCTGATCCCGCAGCGTCGACCACGCGGGGGCCGTTTCGCCTCGCGATCGCCCTGCTCTGCGTCGCCACGGTGACCATCCTCTGGGGCGCGCTGACGACCAGCACGGGCTCCGGCATGGCTTACGCGGACTGGCCGCTCTCGGACAGCCAGCTGATGCCGGAGAGCAGCTACACGCAGCTGCCGCACTTCCTCGAGCACTTTCACCGGGTGTTCGCGTCGGGCACCGGGCTCGTGGCGCTCTCGCTCTGGATTTGGCTCGCGGTCAGCGGGCGCGCGGATCGACGGGCGACGCGGACCGCCTTCCTCGGCGGTTGCTTGGTGTTGATCCAAGGCGTCGTCGGCGGCACCGGCGTCCTGCTCAACTTGCCGGCGGTGACCTCGGTCACCCACGGGACGCTGGCCCAGCTGACGCTGGCGACGTTCGGCTGGCTCGCGTACCAGCTGTCGAGCCGATACCAAGCGACGGAGGTCGCGCGCGACGTCGCGCCAGGGACGGGGCGGAAGCTCGTGCTGATCGCCCTCGCCGTCGTCGTCTTTCAGACGGTCATCGGCGCCGTGGCCCGCCACACCAACAACAGCCACGCGCTGTGGACGCACGTCGGCCACGCGTTCGTCGTGTTCCTCGTCATCGCGATCGCGACGGCGTTCGCGACCGGGAAGCTCAGCAAGACCCGCGGCGTGAAGGGGCTCTCCCAGACGATCATCGGGCTGTTGGTCCTCCAGATCGTGCTCGGCTTCGTCGCGCTCGCGATCCGCAACGAAGCCGGGAAGTCGCCGGAGAACGTCGACCGGCTCGGCGCCGCGATCACGATCTCGTTCCACGTGCTCCTCGGGGCGCTCTTGACCGTGCTGATCGCGGCCCTCGCCGCTCACGTCTTCCGTGCGACGCGACGCCCGGACGCGGCATGACCGCCGTCGCCCTCCGCTCCTACTGGGAGCTCACCAAGCCGCGGCTCTCCGCGCTGGCCGTGTTCGCGGTCGTCGCCGGGGCCTTCATGGCTTGGCCTGCGAAGACCTCGAGCCCGCCGCTCGGTCTCCTGCTGTTCACGACGCTGGGCAACTTCCTCGCCGCGGCCGGCGCCGGCGCGCTCAACATGTATCGGGAGCGCCACCTCGACCCGCTGATGAAGCGGACGCAGGACCGGCCGCTTCCTAGCGGGCGACTCCAGCCAGGCAACGTCTTGGCGTTCGGGCTCCTCGCGTCGGTGCTCGGCGTCCTGCTGGTCCTCTTCGGCGCGTCGCCGCTCGCGCCGGACGGGTCGCTGCCCGGGGGGCAGTGGAACTGGACGGCCGCGGGGCTGTGCGCGCTGATCGTGCTCAGCTACGTGCTCGTCTATACGCCGATGAAGACCCGGACGCCCCTGAACACGCTCGTGGGTGCGATCCCGGGCGCGCTTCCGCCGGTCGTCGGTCACGCGGCGGTCGCGGGCGAGCTCGCGATGCCGCAGCTGGTGTTGTTCGCGATCTTGTTCTGCTGGCAGATCCCGCACTTCTTGGCGATCGCGTGGCGCTACCGGGAGGACTACGCGCGCGCCGGCATGCAGATGTTGCCCGTGCTCGATCCTTCGGGCCGGCGGACCGGGGTGACCATGCTCCTCTACGTCGCGGGCCTCGGGATCGCTAGCCTGATCCCGTACGTGACCCAGATGTGCGACGATCGCTACGCCGTAGCGGCAGTTCTGCTCGACGTTCTGTTCTTCGTCCCTACGCTGATTGCGGCGCTGACCCGGCGGGATGTCGCGATGCGCATGACGTTCATCATGTCGATCGTCTACCTCCCCCTGCTGTTCGTCGCGATGGTGTGGACGCGCAAATGACCGAGAATATCGCCGTAAAGGCGTCTGACGTGCGGTTCGCATATGGCGACCGCGAGGCGCTCCGTGGCGTCGACTTTGAGGTGCAAGAGGGGGCCGCGTTCGGCTTCCTTGGACCAAACGGCTCCGGCAAGTCGACCCTGTTTAAGCTGCTCTCGACGCTCGTGCCGCTGCAGCAAGGCGCTGTGACCATGCTCGGCCACGACCTCGCGAAGGACGCGGCGGTGATTCGCCGCCGCGTCGGCGTGGTCTTCCAGTCGCCGGCGGTCGACAAGAAGCTGACGGTCCTCGAGAACCTCCGCTACGGCGGGCTGATGCTCGGCTTGAGCGGGGCCGCGCTGCAGGCGCGCATCGACGCGTGCCTCGAGGCCGCCGACCTCGATGATCGCCGCAAAGACAGCGTCGAAGAGCTGTCCGGGGGCCTGCGCCGCCGCGTCGAGATCGCCAAGTGCCTGTTGTCTGAGCCCGACCTCGTGTTGTTGGACGAGGCGAGCACGGGGCTCGACCCGGCCGCGCGCAGGGAGATGTGGAAGGTGCTGCGCGCGCAAGAGGGCGTGACGGTGCTGTTCACGACGCACCTGATGGAAGAGGCCGCGGAGGCCGACCGGCTCATGTTGCTCGACGAGGGCGGCGTCGTCGCGCAAGGTCGCCCGGGTGAGCTGATGGAAGAGATCGGCGGCCAGGTCATCGAGATCGAGTCTGCCGCCGCCCAGGATCTCCAGCGCCAGCTCCAGTCCGAGCTCTCAGTCGAGGCGACGCTCCTCGACCAGACGCTCCGGATCGACGGAGAGAACGTCCACGAACTCGTGCCCGAGATCATGACGCGCTGCGGCGACCGCGTGCGGCGCCTGCAGTTGGCGCACCCGTCGCTGGAGGACGTGTTCCTCCACCGCACCGGCAAGCGCTTTGTGGTCACGGCGCCGGAAGAGCCCAAGAAGAAGCGGAGGCGTCGATGAGCAAGGCAGTCTATTCGTTGTGGCACCGGGAGATCGTGCGCTTCCTGCGTGATCGATCACGCCTGACCGGCTCGCTGATGCAGCCGATCATCTTCTGGCTGCTGTTCAGCGGCGCGCTCAGCACGTCCGTCAAATTCGGCGGCATGGAGAGCTACAGCGAGTACTTCTTCAGCGGCACGCTGTCGATGATCACGCTGTTCACGGCGATCTTCGCGACGATCACGGTGATCGAGGACCGCAAGGAGGGCTTCCTCCAGGGCGTCTTGGTCTCCCCCGTGCCGCGCGCCGCGATCGCGCTCGGAAAGATCCTCGGCGGCGCGACCCTCGGGCTTGGCCTCGCCGTGATCTTCTTGGCGCTCGCGCCGTTCGCTGGTATCGAGCTGGGCCTGGACAACGCCCTCATGGGCCTCGGGGTGCTTGCCCTGCTCGCCGTCGCGGTCACCGGGCTCGGCTTCGTGCTCGCATGGTTGATGGATAGCGCTGCGGGCTACCACGGCATCATGATGCTGTTCTTGATGCCGATGCTGCTGCTTTCGGGCGCGTTCTTCCCGATCGAACAGGCGCACTGGCTGATCAGCTGGATCCGGCACATCAACCCGATGACGTATGGTCTCGGCGCGCTGCGCCACGCGCTGCACGGCGCCGCGCCGGGCTGCCCGTCCTTCATGGTCTGCATGGTCGGGACGGTGGTGTTCGCCGTTGTGACGTTCCTGCTTGGGACCTATGTCGTCACGCGTCGCAGCGCCCGCGACGCCGCCTGAGCCTATGATTGCCCAATCTGACGCTGTCGCTCCGGGAGCCGCAGGCGTCGACCTCCGCTTCCTCGCGGACGTCGACGCGGCGCTGAACGGCGTGGCCTTCGTGCTGATCTGCGCAGGCCTCGTCGCCGTGAAGCGCGGCAACGTCGAGCTGCACAAGAAGCTGATGCTCGCCGCTGTCGCGACCTCGGCGCTGTTCCTCGCGTGCTACCTGACGTATCACGCGACCTGCGAGTCGGTGAAGTTCCAAGGCCAGGGCGCGATCCGGCCGGTCTACTTCACCCTGCTGATCAGCCACATCGTGCTGGCGGCGGTGCAGGTCCCGTTGATCCTGAGGACGGTCTACCTGGGCCTGAAGGACCGTCGAGAGGCGCACAAGCGGTGGGCCAAGGTGACGGCGCCGATCTGGCTCTACGTGTCGATCACGGGCGTCGTCATCTACTTCATGCTCTACCACATGTAGGTAGCGCGCCCTGGGGCGGCCGGCCCGCGGCGGGCCCGGCCGAGGGTGCGCGGGCCGCGCCGCCCCGCCGCCGATGCTCAGCGACAGGGCGGGGCCCGCGGCGCGTCAGTTGCCGACGCGGGCGCGGCCGGCGTCAGAGACGACCAGGCCGGCCGGGTTGACGGCGTCGAGCACGCACCACTGGTGGAACAGCTCCGTGCCGACGAGCGCGCCGTTGTTGGGCACGTTGAACGCCACGTTGGCGTTGCCGGTCGGGCGCGCCGACAGCACGGCCGGGTCGACCAGCAGGCTGCAGCCGGGCGCGCCGGGCAGCGCGACCGGGAGCGTCCCGCCGCTCCACGTCGTGTTGGACAGGCCGGAGGCGAGCACCGCGAAGGTGCTCGGGGCCTCGTCCGCCAGCGTCACCGTGTAGCTGCCGCCGAGCTGCGGCAAGCCGCTGCTACCCAGCGTCGGCGTGAGGCTGGCCGCGCCGGCGCAGTTGACGCGGTAGGACGGCGCGGTCACCAGCCCGGACTGGGTCCAGGCGGCGGGGCCGTTGACCGGGTCGCGGTAGAAGCCGACGCCGGAGGCGCCTGCAGCGAGCGTGCACACGTAGACGTTCTGGGCGATCGTCTCGTAGCCGACGTAGAAGTTGCCGTTGACCGTGACCGGCGAGGAGAACGTGGCCGTGTAGAACTGCTGGGCCGCGCCGATCGTCATCGTCGTGCTCGCGACCGGCGTCGCCGAGGGCACACCGTTCACGTCGCTGTAGATGCGGGCTGCCACCGTCTGGTTGCCCCCGATCGAAGCGCCCCAGATGTCGAAGCCGTTCACCGTGAGCGCGCCCGTGTTCACGACGCGGTAGGTGTACTCGTTGTCGCGCAGGTCGAGCGTCAACGCGCCGCCGTTCGGGTTGAGCTCGGGGCAGCTGACGGGCGCCGTGACCGAGCCCGGGCAGCCTGCGCCGAACTTCGTGAAGATCGCCGAGCCGGCGCAGTCCACGTCGTCGATGCGGAACGCGTCGAGCGCGGCTTCGGTGATCCACTGGTTCGGGTTGTCCGTCGCCGAGAAGCGCATCGCGAACTGGCCAGGGTTCGCGAACACCGAGGCGACGTCGAGGGTGCGGGTCTCCCAGCCGGTCGTGCCGGTCAGGCTCTCCACCGTCGTCCAGGTCGCGCCGCCGTTGTTCGAGGCGCTGATGGTCATCGGGTTGCTGCCGCTGGTGTCGTACCAGATCGCGAAGCTGACCTGCGGCGCGCTGGCGCCGGACAGGTCGATCGTCTCAGTGATCAGCTCCGTGGGGCCGCCGTCGACGTCTTCGTTGGCGGAGTTGCCGGTGACGTAGCACTGGCCGCTGCCGTCGAAGTCCTGCGAAGGACCGCGCGGGTCGATCGGGTTGCCGCGGACCCAGGCGCCGGTCGTCAGCGCGGTGTTGACCACGCTCCAGCCAGCGGGCTGCGTGTTGAAGTCGTAGTTGCGGACCGTGATCAGCTGTTGCGCGACCGGGCACGAGTAAGCCGAGGCAGGCGCGCTGCTCGGGCTCGTGTACTGGTTGTTGTCGACGCCGGTGGCGCTGAGGTAGAAGGTCGCGGTCTCACCGCAGGACATCGACGGGAACGTGACGTCGAAGGTCGTGCTGTTGACCACCGTCGGGATGACCTGCTGGTAGGCGCCGCCCGTCGAGTAGTTGAGGCGGAAGGTCGCCGGCTGCACGGCCACCGGGCCGGTGGTGTTCACGCGGAGCGTGGTCGTGCCGTTGGGGTCGATCAGGCTCGGCAGGCCGTTCGGGAAGGCGAACTCGACCGACGGGCAGTCGCAGACGCCCTGCGGGCTGGCGAGCGCGGCCTGCAAGGCCGTGTGGTTGGCGCCCGTGCCGGCGTTGGAGCCGCCTGTCGAGGTGCAGCCCCCGTGGGTGTGGATGCCGATCGCTTGGTTGGTGCCGTCCAAGATCACCGGCGAGCCCGAGTTGCCACCGGTGGTGTCGGTGGTGTAGCGGACGGCGGTGCCCGTCAGGCTGAAGTAGGGGCCCGAGTGGGTCTTTTGGACGAGGTACCAGGTCGGCGAGACCGGCGCAGACGTCGAGCCGTTGCCGGTGATGCGGATGTTCTGGCCGCTGACCTGCGGGGGCGTCACGAGGTCGAACGCCTGGTTGCCTTGGGCGGCATACGGCGAGAGGCCGGTCGTCGAGTTGTCAAAGACGCCAAAGTAGGCCCAGTCGTCGCCGACGCCCTGGCCGCCGTTGCTCTGCAGCGAAGCCGTGTCGACGGCGTACTGGTCAGACGGGGGCGGCTGGTTCAGCGAGCCCGTGCTGCTCGAAAGAGGGACGTTGAATTGGACGACCTGCAGGCCGCTGCCAGCGCAGTGGCCGGCCGTCAGGAAGCAGTGGTTGCAGTCGTTGATCATCCACGACGTGCAGCCGGTCGGCTGGTTTCGAGCGACGCGCGGGTCGTTGCTCAGGACGCGGTCGTCGTTGGCGCCGCAGATGCTGTCAGGGTCGCCGACCTTTTCCGGGCCGACCTGCGCGGCCTTCAGCACGAGGCGGTTGTCGCCGGTGCCCGCGTGCGCGAGCAGCTCGACCATGACCGAGTCCCCGTTGAAGTATGCCGATGTGTCTTGCCACTCGCCGACGTGGCGCAGGTGTTGGGTCTGCACCGCGCCGTCCTGGAGCGACGTAATCCGAAGGAACGAGCCGTCGCTGCCGCGGTCGCGGCTGCCCGAGAGCAGCACGCCGGCGTACTCGAGGCGCAGCCAGCTGGCCTTCGGGACGGTGACGACGGTCGACCACACGACCTGGGGGATCCCGACCGAGGCGGGCGAGGTCGAGTTGTTCTGGACGAGGCCCGAGTCGACGTCGAGGTAGTGCGTCGTGTGATCGGACGGGACCACCTGCGCGCAGAGCGAGGTGGCCAGCAGCAGCGCCGCTGAGATGCGAGTGAAGGCCATGGCAGTGATAGAAACGATGGACGGGGCCCAGAAAGTGTATCAGGGAATCCGGCCTTGTCTGCTGCCTGCTTGGGAGCGCGCGGTCGGGCTCGCGATGGCATGCGCGGGCGGTCCGCGGCATGCTTCGGGGAGCGCCCATGCTCCACACCCTGCACATCCGGAACCTCGCCCTCATCGAGCGCGCAGAGCTGCGCATGGCCTCGGGGCTTACCGTCGTCTCAGGTGAGACCGGCGGCGGGAAATCGCTGCTGATCACGGCGCTCAAATTGCTGCGAGGCGAAAAAGCCCAGGCGGGATTGGTTCGCCACGGCGCGACCGAACTCCAGGTCGACGGCGAGTTTCGCCTCGGCGGAGGCCAGCGGAGCGCGGCGATCGCGCGCTTCGTCGAGGCCGCGTGCGGCGGGGCCGTCGACGACGACTTGCTGCTGGTGACGCGCATCGTCGACAAGGGGGGGCGGACCTGGGTCCGCCTCGGCGGCCGGCCGGCGACGCTCTCGGCGCTGCGGGAGCTTGGAGGGATGCTGCTCGAGATCCACGGCCAAGGCGACTCGCGCGCGCTGATGCGGCCCGAGATCCAGTGCGAGACGCTCGACGCCTTCGCCGGCACCGCCAAGCAGCGCGACGAGTTCGCCGCGGCGCTCGCGGCGGCGCGGGCGCTGCGCGACCGCATCGGCCGCGCGGCCGACGGCGAGCGAGAGCGCAAGCAACGCCTCGAGTTCTTGCGCTTCCAACACGCCGAGATGAAGCAGCTGGCCCTGGGCGAAGGGGAGCTCGCGCAGCTCGAGCGCGAGCACCAGATCCTCAGCAACCTCGACGCGATGCGCTTGCAGCTGGCCGAGGCGTTGTCGGCGATGCAGGACGGCGAGGGCAACGTCTCGGACCAGCTCGCGGTCGCGTCGCGCGCGACCCAGCAGGCCGCGGCGATCGACGCGCGCCTCGACGAGGCCGCGGAGCAGCTCGCGCAGGTCGAGGACCTCGTCGCCGATGTCTGCCGCAAGCTGCAGTCGGGTCAGGCGCGGCTGGAGCTAGACCCTGGGCGGCTCGCCGCGGTCGAGGAGCGCCTGGACGAGGTCCACTCGGCGCTCAAGCGCTTCGGGCCGACCGAGGCTGACCTGCGCGACAACCTCGCGTCCACCGAGCGCGAGCTCGTCGACTTGGAGGAGAGCGACACCGAGCCCGAGGTGATGATCGCCGACCTGCGCGGGCAGACCGACGGCGTCGTGAAGCTGGGGCGCAAGCTCATCCGGGCCCGTAAGAAGGCCGGCGTCGACTTCGCCGCGGCGATCATGGCTGAGCTGCACGACCTCGGGATGAAGCACACCGAGGTGCGGCTCGCGATGGAGGAGTCGTTCGCGGCCGAGCGCGTGCTCGAGGAGGCGACCCAGCACGGCCCAGCGCCGGTCGACATCGAGGTGCGGATCAACCCCGGCGAGCCGTGGCAGTCGCTGCGAGACACCGCGTCGGGCGGCGAGCTCGCGCGCGTGGTGCTCGCGGTCAAGAAGACGCTCGCGGACCAAGACCGCGTCCCGCTGCTCGTGCTCGACGAGATCGACGCAGAGATCGGCGGCAGGCTCGGCCTGCAGGTCGGCAAGAAGCTGCACGAGGTCGCGCGGCACCACCAAGTGGTGATCGTGACGCACCTCGCGCCGGTCGCGGCGTTCGCCCAGCAGCACTTCTTGGTCAACAAGGTCGTCGGCGAGCGGACCGCTTCGCAGGTCCGGCACCTGCCCAAAGAGGAGGTCGAGAAAGAGCTCGCTGCCATGGCGACAGGTGACGGCGACGACGGGACGGCGCTCGACCAGGCGCGCAGGCTGGTCGAGAAGGCGCGCGAAGAAACCGGCGGCTGAGCGGCGCGGCTCAGCCTGCAGCGAACAGCCGCACGGAGATCATCAAGAAGACGATGGCGGCGGCGAACAGCTTCAGCAGCAGCGGGGTCACGAACTTCACCCAGGCGCCGTAGGGGATCTTGCCTAGCGCGAGCGTGCCCATCACGAGCGCGCTGGTCGGAACGACCATGTTGGTGAAGCCGTCACCGAACTGATACGCGAGCACCGCCGTCTCTTGCGGCACCTGCGTGAGCTCGGCGAGCGGCGACATGATCGGCATCGTGACGTACGCCTGGCCGCTGCCCGACGGGATGAAGAAGTTGCAGACGGTCTGTACGCCGAGCATGCCGATCGCGGCGACGTCTGCGGACGCCCCGTCCAAGAGGCTCGCGATCCCTTGGATCACGGTGTCGCCGATCTGGCCGTCGTCTAAGACCACCTGGATCGCCCGCGCGACGCCGATGAGCAGCGCTGCGCTGGTCATCTCCGCAGCGCCCGCGATGAAGTTCCGGCTGGTCTCGCTGGGCGCCATGCGGACGAGGACTGCGGCGATGATGCCGATGCCGAGGAAGACCGCGTTGAGCTCGTGGATGTACCAGCCGGCATATTTCGCGCCGATCACGAAGCCCACGACGCCGGCCAGGAACACGGCCAGCACGGAGGCTCTCGCGCCGTTCAGCTTGACGTCGTCTGGCGCGTCGAAGCCAGTGCTGTAGTCGACGTGAGCGACGAGGCTCTTGCTAGGGTCTTTGCGGATTCGGCGCGCATACGCATAGACGTGTTGGAAGGCGATGAGCAGGAAGACTGCGAGCATCACGAACCGGAAGCCCGTCCCGCTCTCGAGCGGGACCCCGGCGATGTTCTTCGCGATCACGACGCCAAAGGGGTTGAAGGCCGATGAAGCCCAACCGATGCCGTAGGGCACCCAGACCATGCCCATCGCGACGATGGCGTCCATCTTCATCGCGAGGCTCATCGTCACGAGGATGGGGATCAGCGGGACGTACTCCTCGCCCATGCCGATGGTGAACGCGCCGAGGCTGAACATCGATAAACAGCCTGCGATCAGGATCCACGGCTTCGCTCCGAGCCGTTGAACCGCCGCGTGTAGGGCCGCGTCGATGGCGCCTGTCGCGCGCAAAATCTTGATGACTCCGCCGACGAGGAAGACCAAGAAGATGATCTCCATCGCCGCCTCTAGCCCTTTGGGGATGGCCATCAGGCAATGCCACGGCCACAGCGTCGTCTGGTCCGCCTCAGCCAGCGGGTGGTAAGACCCAGCGACGACCATGGTCTTCCCAGGGCTGTT
>JAYYEE010000286.1:0-8577 GCA_036160175.1 Planctomycetota bacterium | reverse complement strand
AGAACTTGTCCGTGTCCGCGCTGCGCCACGGGAACGCGGCGTGGTTCCACCCGCTTGGGTAGGCGTAGTTTCCGATCTTCACCGGGTTGGACGGCGAGCCGCCCTTAACGCCGTTGCCGACGTCGACGAGGTGCAGTCCGTAGCGCCAGTTCGACGAGTAGGCGATCCCGTCAACGACCCAGACGTCGTGGATCGACGCGCCGGGCTCGAAGACTTGGTAGCTGCCGACGCGGGTCGGCGCGCGCGGGTTCTTGATGTCGAGGATGTCGAAGCGGCGCGCGGCGCTGAGCGCGTAGGCGTAGTTCTCGTGGATGAAGAGGTTGTGCACGCCGCCCGTGAGCTCGTCGTTGAACTCGGAGATCCGCTCCGGCTTGCGAGGGTCGGTCACGTCGAAGGCGACGATGCCGTTCTTGCGGTCGCTAGCCCCTTCGCGGCTGATGATGCACAGGCGGCCGTCCTCGCTGACCTTGACGTCGTTGACCGTGCGCGCGTCGACGGTCACCGTTGCGATCCGCTCGATCCTCGACGGGTCCGTGACGTCCCAGAAGATCGCGTCGCCGTTGGCGCCCCAGGTGCCGGTGACGCAGTAGTCACGCCCGTCGACGCCTTCCCACACCCAGAGATCGGACGTGTGCACGTCGAGCACCGGGCCGTGGCCGACCTTGACGAGCTTTCGCTTCTGCTCGAAGCGCTCGTCGCAGCGGAGCGTGAGTTGATCCCGGGCCGCTCCGCACGTCGCGGTGATCATGTAGAGGCCGGGTCTCTCGGCGACGAAGCGGCCGTCCGCGGTGATCTGTCCGGTCGCCGCATTGCCGAGCGCGTCATCGGGCATGGCGCGGAACGTGTAGTCGACTGGGACGCCTTCGACGGCTGCCCCTCCTGCGTTGGTCAGCGCGGCGGCGAAGGAGACGACGTCGCCGGTGCGCGCGCGCGCATGTGTGCTGCTCAGCGTGAGGTTGGCGACGGGGTTCGCTGCGACCTTGAACGCGTGCACCTCGTTGAGGCCGCCGCCGGAGACCAGCAGCGCGGCTTCGCCAGCGTCGCGTGCGTGCAGGACGCCGAACGCGTCGACCTCGAGCACGCGGTCGTCAGAGCTGCGCAGCGTCACCGCAAGGTCGCTGCGCTCGACGCCGTTGTTGTCGACGACCGCGGTGGTGACGCGCACGCTCGTGCCCGCATAAAGCACCGCGGGCGCGCCCTGCACCTGGATGGCCGCTGGCTCAGGTTGCGGGACGGTCACGACCACGACCGTCTCTGGGCCGCGCTCGCGGCCGAACATGGCGCGCACGACGACTTCATGCGTTCCAGGCGCCACCGCGGTCAGCTCGCCGTCTTGAGAGACCCGCAGCGCGCGGCGGGCGCGGCTGAAAAACAGCAGTCGGCCCCCGGCTGGGCGCCCGCCAGCGTCCAGGGCTTCCGCATCGAGCCTCGTCTTCTCGCCGACGGGCAGCGTGACGGCGGCGGGGGTGACGCGCACGCTGCCGCCCGCCGCGGGTTTGGCGCCTTGCGCTGTCAAGCTGGACGCGATGGTGAGGGCGAATGCGAGCGCGGCTGCGATGGAGAGGCGGTTGTTCACGATGGTGTCGATGTGTGGGTGCGGACCGCGCACAGTGTATCCGGGATGGGGGTGAGTTTCGGTCGGACGATTTGACCGCGCGGTTGTGACATGCAAGCCCAACCGCGAATGACCACAGGCTCGCTCGTGCCGCTTAGAATCTGCCCAGGCACCTTGCTGCCGCTTTGATCAACATCATGAACCGTCGATCCCTTGTCCCGGCCGCCGCCCTGGCGCTCGTCTCCACGCTCGCTGCTCAACAACTCCCGCAGTCGTGGGCAGACCAACTTCACTGGCGCAGCATCGGCCCGGCGACCATGGGCGGGCGGATCATCTCGCTCGCGGTGTATGAGAAAGAGCCCAGCACGTGGTGGGCTGCGACCGCGTCGGGTGGATTGTTGAAGACGACGAATAACGGCACGACGTTCGAGCATCAGTTCGACCGCGAGGCGGTGGTCTCGATCGGTCACGTCGCGGTCTCGCCGTCCAACAAGGAGATCGTCTGGGTCGGCACCGGCGAGGCCAACCCCAGAAACTCGGTGAGCTACGGCAACGGCGTCTACAAGTCCGTCGACGGCGGCAAGACCTGGTCGCACATGGGGCTCGCGAAGACCTTTCAAACCGGTCGCATCGCGATCCACCCGAAGAACCCGGACATCGTCTACGTGGGCGCGCTCGGACGCCTCTACGGGCCGAACGAGGATCGCGGGCTCTACAAGACCACGGACGGCGGGGAGACCTGGGCCAAGGTGCTCTATGTCGATGACCAGACGGGGGTCATCGACGTCGACATGCACCCGCGCGATCCGGACACGTTGATGGTGGCGACCTATGAGCGCGCTCGCGATGGCTTCGACACCAATGACCCGGCGAAGCGTTGGGGGCCTGGCGGGGGCATCTGGAAGACGACGGACGGCGGCGCGAACTGGACGCGCATCAAGAAGGGGCTGCCCAGCTGCCAGATCGGCCGCGTCGGCATCGACTACTACCGCAAGGACCCCAACGTCTTGATGGCGATCGTCGAGAGCGAAAAGATCAGCAAGCAGCCAGCGGACGCCGCCTACCTCGGCGTGCAGCTAGCCGACGCAGAGGTCGGCGTTAAGGTCACCTCGGTCGAGCCTTCCCGCAATCGCGGCCGGGGGCGCGGCGACGCAGGCAGGGGTGACGGTGAGAAGCCGGAGCCGACGCCGGCAGCGAAGGCCGGCTTGCTCAAGGGCGACGTGATCTTGTCGATCGCAGGGGAGCGAGTGAACTCACAGGGCGACTTGCAAGCGGCGGTCCGCAAGCACAAGGCTAACGACGAGGTCTCGGTCGCCTTCGTTCGTGAGCGCAAAGACATGGAGGCCAAGCTCACCTTCGGTGCGTTCCCTGAGGACGCGCGCTCGCCATTCATCGGCACGCTCGGCGGGCAGTCTGGCGGCTCGCCAGATCGCCAGGGCGACAACGGGCATGAGTTCGGTGGGGTTTATAAGTCGTCCGACGGTGGTGAGTCGTGGACGCGCGTCAACACGCTCAACCCCCGACCGATGTACTACAGCCAGATCCGCATCGATCCGTCGAACAGCGACAACGTGATGGTCCTAGGCACGTCGCTCTACCGCTCGACTGACGGCGGCAAGTCGTTCGATCGCGGCGCCGGCAACGGGATGCACGTCGACCACCACGCGGAGTGGATCGACCCAAACAACGGCGACCACATCATCCACGGCTGCGACGGCGGGGTCTACGTTACCTACGACGCTGGCAAGAACTGGGACCACCTGAACCACGTGGCGATCGGGCAGTTCTATCACGTCGGCGTCAGCAGCGACCGCAACTACCGCGTCTACGGCGGGCTTCAGGACAACGGCTCGTGGGGCGGCCCGAGCCGCACCGCTGGCACGGGCGCGCGCAACCAAGACTGGGTGCGCATCGGCGGCGGCGACGGGTTCCGTTGCTTGGTCGATCCGGACGACGTGAACGTGATCTACAGCCAGAGCCAGAACGGCCCGCCTAGCTGGCGGAACTTGGCGACCGGCGCGCGCGGCAGCCTGCGGAGCCGCGGCGGCCGCGGCGAGCGCGTCCGGTTCAATTGGGAGACGCCGTATGTGCTGTCTGGGCACAACAGCAAGATCGTCTACACCGCCGGCAACAAGGTGTTCAAGTCGCTGAACCGCGGCCAGAACATGAAGGCGATCTCGCCCAACATAACCAACACGGACCGCGGCGCTGCGACCGCGCTCGCCGAGTCGCCGAGGAACGCCGACATCGTCTACGTCGGCGCGGATGACGGCGCGCTCTGGGCGACCCATGACGGCGGCGCGAACTGGTTCGACTGCTTCGCGGTGAAGCCCGCGGCTGCGGACAAAGGCGATGGCGGCGCCCAAGGTGGCCCAAGCGATGGCGGCGACGGTTACGCCAAGCCGATCTCCGAGCTCGTGCCTGGACCGCGCTGGGTGAGCGAGCTGGTCGCGTCCGCGCACGACGCCAAGCGCGCGTTCGTCACGCTCGACGGCCACCGCAGCGACGACGACGCGACCTACCTCATGATGACCTCGGACGGCGGCGAGACGTGGTCTTCGCTGACGGCGACGCTGCCAGCAGGCGCCGGCTCCGCCCGGACCATCGCCGAAGATCCCGTCAACGAGGACCTGCTCTACCTGGGGACGGAGTTCCAGACGTTCGTCTCGCTGGATCGAGGGGCAAACTGGACGCGCTTCAACGGAGACTTGCCCACGGTGGCCGTGCACGCGTTCGCGATCAACGAGCCGTCGGGAGAGGTCGTGGCTGGCACGCACGGTCGCAGCCTGTGGATCACGTCGGTGAACGAGCTGCGTCAGATGACGCCCGAGGTGATGGGGAAGCCCGTGCACTTCTACAAGCCGGTGTCGGCCGTGATCTGGCGAGACGCCATGGGGACCGGTGACACCAACCGTCGCTTCGCGGCCGAGAACCCGAAGGACGGCGCGCACTTCGCTTACCACCTCAAGGACGGCGCCAAGGCGGTCAAGATGGAGATCCTCGACAGCACCGGCAAGGCGGTTCGATCGATGGACGCGCCTAAGGGTGCGGGGCTCCACCGCGTGACGTGGAACCTGCGCGGCCCGGTGAATCTGCCCGCCGGCGCGAGCGAGCGGCAGCGACAGTACTACATGCGCCGCGGTGGCAGCCGTGTCGGCCCAGGCAGCTACACGGCGCGGCTCACGGTCGACGGGGTTGAGATGCTGCAGACGGTCCAGGTCGAGGTCGATCCCGAGCACCCCGACGCGAGCTGGATCCGGAGCGAAGAGCGCGCCGCGTGGGAGGAGCACCTGGAGGCGCTCGAGCGCGACGAGGCAGAGGCCGCGGGCGGTCGCTGATCGAGCGTCGGGCCTGCGCGCGCCCTCGTCGGGGCGCACGTGGCTCAGCCGAAGATCTCGGGCATGCGGCCCGTGGAGTCAGCGAAGCGCTCCGTCTGGACGCCGACCGCGTTGAGCATGCCGACGAAGACGTTGCTGAACGGCGTCGACTCGTCGTACTTACGGTAGTAGCCGTGCTTGAGGCCGAGCTTGCCGCCCCCGAGCAGCGCGAGCGGCAGGTTGCGCGCGTTGTGCGTCGTGCTGCAGCAGCTGCCGTAGAGGATCTGGGTCTGATCGAGCAGCGAGCCGCGCTCGTCCTGGGTCTCGTCGAGCCGCTTGACGAAGTGGGCGAACTGCTCGGCGTGCCAGCGGTCGTAGCGACCCCACTGCTCCCAGTGCCCTTCGTGGCCGTCGTGGCTGATGGTGTGGTGGCCGCGCTTGATGCCGAGCGCCCGGTTCGGGAAGGAGTCGGCGAAGCCCATGCCGTCTTCCCGGCCGGTCATGTAGGTCACGACGCGGGTCAGGTCGAGCTGCAGGGCGAGCACGATCAGGTCGTACATCGAGCGCAGATACGCACCAGGGTCGACGTCCGGCGCGATGGCGAGGTCGACGTGGCTGCTGTCGAACTCCGGCAATGGCCGATTGAGCCAAGCTTCGTTCCGGCGGAGCTGCTCTTCGACCGCGTCCAGAGACTGCAGATACTGGTCCAGCTTCTCCTGGTCCTTCTTGCCGAGGCGGCGCTGCAGGCGCTTGCTGTCTTCGAGCACGAGGTCGACGACCTTCTTGCCCTGCGCGATCGCCTGCTTGCGCTGCGCGGTCGGCGCTCCGCCGCCTTGCGTGAAGTAGCGCTCGAAGATCAGGCGCTGCTTGTGCTCGGACGGGATCGGCCTCGCGGCGTGGTCGAAGCTGAGCGTCGACGTGCGCGACTTGTAGCCCACGCCGCCGTCGGTGGAGAGCACCAGCGACGGGTAGCGCGTGTGCTTCTTGAGCTGCAGCGCCGCGACCTGGTCGACCGACGTGTTGTTCTTGTAGACGTCGCCGCGCAGGTCGCCGGCCGTAAGCCACGTGTCACCGGCGAGGTGGCCCAGCAGGTTGCGTGACAGCGGGTGGCTGAGCCCGCCCATGAGGGTCATCTTTTCGCGCCAGGGCTCGAGGCACTTGAGCACGTTGGTGAACTGGTAGTCCTTGCCCGGGTCGTGCGGCAGCCACCGCCACTGTCCCCACTTGGGGTCGTGCTCGTTCGGGGTCGACGCGCCGTTGGGGAAGTAGACGTAGACCATGCGCCGCGCCGGCTCGGCCTTCGGCAGCAGCGGCCGCATGGCGTCGAGCAGGGGGAGTGAGGCAGCGACGCCGGTGCCGCGGAGCAGCGAGCGACGATCTAGAAGCCAGGTCTTGCGCATGTGAGGTGGACGCGGGCGCGCGCTACTTCGACAGGAACGAGGGAGACGTCACAATACTACGAACGGCGGCCTGGGCGCGATATCCGCTGGCCTTTACCTGCTCCAGCAGCCGGTCGAGCTCTTCGTCGTCGGCGAAGCCAACCTCTCTCCCGAGCGCGTAGGAGAACAGGTGCTCGACCACCGAGCGGGCGAAGTCGTCCTTGGCGTCGGCGACGAGGTAGTCCCGGATGCCGACGATGCCGTCGACCGATGCGCCGTCGGGGAGCACTGTCGTCGCGTCGACCTCGACGCCCTTGCGCCGCGGCTCCAGGCGGCCGACGGCGCTCATCCGCTCGAACACGAACCCGTAGGGGTCGATGCCGGCGTGGCAGTCGCGACAGCTGTCCTTGTCGCGGTGCGACTCGATCTTCTGCTTGAGCGTCATCTTGCCGAACCCGGGCGTGTCTGGGTCGAGGTCGGGGACGTTCGGCGGCGGCGGCGGCGGCTCGTCGCCGAGCAGGCGCGCCTTCAGCCACACCGCGCGCTTGATCGGGTGCGGCTCGTTTCCATCGGAGTGCCCGACGTGGAAGGAGCCCTGCGACAGCAGCCCGCAGCGGCGCTCCGGCATCGACGCAGGCACCGGCACCTTGCGGAAGTGCGCCCCGTAGACGCCTTCGAGCCCGTAGAACTCGGCGAGGTTCTGGTTGAGCATCGCGAAGTCCGCGTCGAACAGCGTGGGGAGCGGCAGGTCCTCGAGGAAGACTGCTTCGACGAACGTGAAGGTCTCCTCCTTCATGTCCCGCTTGACGAACCGCGTGTAGTCCGGGTGTCGGTCGACGTTGATGGTCATCCCGTCGTGCCGGTCCATGCGCAGCCACTCGTAGGTGAAGCTCCGCAGGAACCTGTTGGTCTTCGGGTCATCCAGCATCCGGTCGGTCTGCGCCAAGAGGTCGTCGCGTAAGCGCCCCTCGGTCACTGCCTGGCGCAGTTCTGCGTCCGGCGGGCTGTTCCACAGGAAGTAGCTGAGCCGGTTGGCCAACATCCAGTCCGGCAGCGCGCCGTCTTCGCCGAGCTCGTCCTCGGGTTCGCAGAGGTAGAGAAACTCTGGCGAGCAGAGGACCGCGACCAGGACCTCCCTGACGGAGTCCTCATACACGGCGTAGTCGCCGCGGATCGACTTCCAGAATCCGAGGTAACGCTCGACCTCTTCGTCGGTCGCAGGCCTGCGGAACGCGCGGCTGATGAAGCGCTCGAGCACCTCGCGGGTGTAAGCCTCGTCGTCCGAGCGCGACTCGGCGTCGAAGAAGATGTCGGTGTGGGACTTCGGCGGCCACTGCGGCAGGTAAGGGGCCTCGAACTCGATTGACTCGACGAGCAACGGCGGCCCGGTCTCCTTGGCGGACTTGACCAAGTGGTCATTCCAGACGCCGAGGAGCAAGAACCCAGACAGGATCTCCTTGTCGCCCGACTCGGGCTCGGGGATCGGCAGGTTCTCGAGGCGGCCGAAGAACTCATAGGTCTCGGGCGCGCCTAGCGGCGCGGTCACGTCCTGCGCGTCGCCGAACGTGGTGTAGTCCATGCCGTCGTCGGTGCGCGTGCCGATCAGCGCGCGGATCGACGGGGTCAGGTGCGCGATCGCGTCCTCCTGCGCCTGCCCCTGCTGCGTCAGTCGCTGCACCAGCGGGTGGTCTGCGCCGAGCGGCGTGACCACGACGTGGCTGAACCCGACGAAGAACTTGCCGCCGACCTCGACGTGGTGGCGGCCCTTGCGCATGCCCACGACGCCGAGCGGCGCCGTCAGGCGGGGCCGCGTCAGCTGCTCGGGGGTCAACTCCAGCCGCTGGTCGAGGTGGTGGCCGGCGGCGCGCAGCCGCACCGAGGGCATCGCGTTCGGGTTGACGGGCGGGTGCACGAGGTCGAGCTGGTAGAAGCCGTCCTTCGGCAGGTCGAGCCGCACCCGCGCCTTGGTGTCCTTCGGAACCTCCTTGGGGCGCAGGAACCCGTCGGCCCTCGCGAGGTTCTTGTGCTGGTCGGTCTTGTCGGCGGGGATCACCCACGCGCCGTCGCCGATGACGACCCCGCCGTTCTGCCACTGCGCTCGCGGCGAGGGCTCGTCCAGCTGCACCAGCAGCTGCTTGCGCAGCGGTGGCAGGTCGCCGCGCGACGCCTTGACGCGCATCGCGAAGTCGCCCTGCTCGGGCCAGACGCGCTGCATCTCGTGCTTCTGGTTGGGCGACGGGCCCTGCCAAGCCTTCGGGACCTTCTCACGGTGCGGCAGCGCAGACAAGAGCACCATGCCTTCGTCGACGGCGCGGAAGCGGTCCTG
>JAYYEE010000285.1:0-6017 GCA_036160175.1 Planctomycetota bacterium | reverse complement strand
GGCGCGGCTGCGCCTGGCGCCGTCACCAGCTTGTCCGCGGGCGAGAAGGCGCGGGTGGAGCGAGGCGCGGTGGTGTTCCGCGGGGCGTGCGCTGCGTGCCATCAGCTCGACGGCCGCGGCCAGGAGGGGCTCGCCCCGCCGCTGCGTGACTCGGAGTGGGTCACTGGGCCGCCGGAGCGCTTAGTGCGCATCGCCCTGCACGGCGTGCGCGGCCCGATCGAGGTCGACGGCAAGAGCTGGGACCTAGAGATGCCGGGCCAGGGGCACCTGAGCGACCAAGAGCTCGCGCAGGTGTTGAGCTACCTGCGGCGGGCGTTCGGTCACCAAGCCTCGTGCGTCGACCAAGACGCGGTGAAGGCGGTGCGGAAGCGGGCGAAGAAGCGGTCTGGCGCTTGGACGGCGACGGAACTGCTCGGCAAGAAGTAGTCGGCGCGCTACCGTGCCAGCATGAGTTCGTTCGATCCCGTCAAGGAAGACCGCTTCACCTTCGGCCTGTGGACGGTCGGCAACCCCGGCCGCGACCCGTTCGGCGACCCGGTGCGACCGCGCATCGACCCCAATGAGATCGTCCGCGGCCTCGCCGCGTGCGGTGCCCACGGCGTCAACCTGCACGACAACGACCTCGTGCCGTTCGGCGCTGGCGCGGCCGAGCGAGACGGCATCGTGAAGGCGTTCCAGGCGACGCTCGCCGACACCGGCATGAAGGTGCCGATGGCGACGACCAACCTGTTCACCCACCCGGTGTTCAAGGACGGAGCCTTCACCGCCAACGACCCCAAGGTGCGCGCGTTCGCGCTGCAGAAGACGATGCGCGCGATGGACCTCGGCGCCGAGCTCGGCGCCAAGATCTTCGTGTTCTGGGGCGGCCGCGAGGGCGTCGAGGCTGACGCGTGCCGCGACCCGCGCGACGCGTGGAACCGGATGCGCGACGCGATGGACTTCCTCTGCGAGTACAGCAAGGAGCAGAGCTACGGGATGAAGTTCGCGCTCGAGGCCAAGCCGAACGAGCCGCGCGGCGACCTCTACCTGCCGACGACCGGCCACATGCTGCACTTCATCTCGACGCTGCAGAACCAGGAGATGGTCGGGGTGAACCCGGAGGTCGCGCACGAGGTGATGGCGGGTCTGTCGTTCGCGCACAACGTCGCCGAGGCGATGGCGTGCGACAAGCTGTTCCACATCGACCTCAACGGCCAGAAGATCGGCCGCTACGACCAGGACCTGCGGTTCGGCAGCGAAGACCAGAAGGGGGCGTTCCTGCTCGTCCGTTTGCTGGAGGGCACGCTCGGCGGCGAGCCGTACACCGGGCCGCTGCACTTCGACGCGCACGCCTACCGCAGCGAAGACCAGGACGGCGTCTGGGAGTTCGCCAAGGGCTGCATGCGGACCTACAAGATCCTCAAGCACAAGGCGCAGGTGTTCGACGCCGACCCCGAGGTTCAGGAGATCATCGCGGCGCAGCGCGACGACGCGATCGACCCGCTGCTGCAAGGCGGCTATAGCGCGGACAAGGCCGCCGCGCTCAAGGGGATGGACATCGACGCGGACGCGGTCAGCCGCCGCGGTCTGCGCTACGAGCGCCTCGACCAGCTGCTCGTCGAACACCTGCTCGGCGTGCGCGGCTAAGCCATGGGCTCGCTGTTCCTCGGGTTTGACGTCGGCACGCAGAGCGTCAAGGCGTTGGTCATCGACGCCGCCCGCGGCGAGGTCGTCGCGCGCAGCAGCCAGGCCGTCGAGCTGATCGCGGGGCTCGGCGATGGCCACATGGAGCAGCACCCGCGCGACTGGATTGACGCGGTGGTCACGACCGGCCGGGCCGCGCTCGCCGAGGTCGACGGCGCGCAGGTGGCGGCGATCGGCGTGTCGGGCCAGCAGCACGGCTGCGTGGTGCTCGACGAGCGCGATGAGGTCGTCCGTCCGGCCAAGCTCTGGTGCGACACGGCGACGGCTGCCGAGGCCCAAGAGCTGAGCGACGCGCTGGGGCGCGCCGTGCCGACTGGCTTCACGGCGAGCAAGCTGCTCTGGCTCAAGCGCCACGAGCCTGACAACTGGGCCAAGGTCCGCCGGGTCCTGCTCCCGCACGACTACGTCAACTTCTGGCTGACGGGGCGCGCCTCCATGGAGTGTGGGGACGCCTCGGGCAGCGGTTGGTTTGACCCAGTTTCGCGCGCGTTCGATCCGCGCGCCATGGACGCGATCGACCCTTCGTTGGCGAGCATGATGCCCGGCCTGGTCGCGGCGGATGGGTTCGTCGGAGAGCTCGTGGACCGGGCACGCGAGGCGCTCGGGCTCCCTGCTGGCGTCATGGTCAGCGTCGGCGGCGGCGACAACATGATGTCGGCGATCGGCAGCGGCGCGACGCGCGACGGGGTCGTCGTGGTCAGCCTCGGGACGTCTGGCACGATCTTCACCCGTACCCAGCACGCCGTGGTCGACCCCGAAGGCCTGATCGCGCCGTTCTGCAGCAGTGACGGGGCGTGGATGCCGCTGCTGTGCGTGATGAACCTCACGGGTGTCACCGAAGAAGTGAAGTCGCTGACCGGGATGGATCACGCCGCGCTGACGGCTGCGGCCGAGCAGGTCCCCGCCGGCTGCGACGGCCTGCTGTGGCTCCCGTTCCTGATGGGGGAGCGCGTTCCGGACCTCCCGAACGCGACGGGGGCGCTGCTGGGAATGAGGCCTGGCGCGCTCCGCCCTGGGCATCTTTATCGCGCTGCGCTGGAGGGCACGTCGCTCAACCTGGGCCTTGGGTTTGCGCGATTGAAGGCCCTCGGTGTTCAGGTCGACGAGGTGCGCCTGACTGGCGGAGCGGCCAACAACCGCCTGTGGCGGCAGATCCTCGCTGACGTCTTCGGCGTGATGGTGTGCGTCCTCGAAGAGTCGGAGTCTGCTGCGTTGGGCGCGGCCCTGCAGGCGTGCTGGGCGACACATCGCGCGAGCGCCGCGCAGCTCAGCGTCGATGAGGTGGCGGCGCCTTTCGTCCGCGTCGGCGCCGAGACGTCGCCGGGCGCCGACCGCGCGAGCTACGAGCCTCTGCTCGCGAGATTCCGCGCGGAGCTGCAGCGCGTCTACCAGGCCTGACGTCGCGCCTGCGTTACTTCTCGCGCCGCGGCTTCTTCAGGTCGCGGACGAGGTGCCGCGGGACCAGGCGGAAACGGAACTGGGCGTCGATGGTGTCTTTTGGGACCCTCCACCACGGTTTGCCGAAGATGGGGGCGACGCGCTCGATCTTCAGCGCCATGGTCTCGTATTGACCGCCAGCCGAGATCTTGAAGACGGCGTCGTGCTCGTGGACTTCATTGTCCACCACAGGGTGCGGCGGGATCGGGGTGCCGAGCACCATGAACTCGTCGCGGTCGTCGGGCACCTTCAGGGTCGCGAACTCTTTGGTCGGGTAGAGCTTGACCGTGTGCGCGATCGACCAGACCTCGTCCGCGTCCGGGCTGCCGTCGTCCGAGGTCGTGCCGCGCAGCACCACCTTGTTGCCGACGCGGACCTCGGCGCGAATGAGCCGCTGCGTGGCCGCACCCGAAGTGTCGGCGTCGCTCATGGTGCTCGTCCACGGCGCGCCGGTCGCGGCGATGATGAGGGTAAGGATGGTCGCGGGCGTCTTCATCCGCGAAGGGACGCGCGGCGCGCGGATGGGTTCCAGGGAAGTGGAGCAATCAAAGGCGGCCGTGAGTCGGCGGCGCTCAACGCGCCTGCTTTGGGGGTTTTTCCCCGCGCAGGCGCGCGGCAGCGTCGGCGCACCAAGCTGCGTCGCGGGCGCCGTTCGCGACCACGTAGTACTGGTTCAGCACCAAGGGCTGTTCTGCGGTGACGTTGACGGTGCGGGTCGCGCCGAAGCGGCCGTAGTCGCGCGTGGACCAGCTGGTCTCGCCGCGGTTGCCGCGGCCTTCGACCCTCAGGATCGTGTAGCTCCGGTCATCATGCCGCTGCACCTCGGCGATCCACGCGCAGCCGGTCCAGACGTCGTTGCCGTGGCTCTTGGCGCCCGCGGGTCGCACGTAGGTGACCTTGTCCGCGCCTTTGGGGGCGAACGCCTGCGGCGCGCGGAACTGCTGCCCCGCGTGCTGCGGGTCGCCGGCGAGCCGCACCTTCCCGTTAGGCGCGCGGAGCTCGTTCCGAAGGTGCAGCACGTAGTGGTCGTCGCCTTGCGAGACGACCTGGAGGCCGCGTCGTTCGGCGATGACGACCTCGCCCTCGGGGCTCTTCCAGTCGATCGCGCACACCTGCGCGCCCTCGGGCATCCCGAGGGATTCGTGCGAGAGGAAGCTGCGGAACACCTGCAGCTCTTGCTTCGGCATGTGCCAGAAGTCGAACTTACGCTGCCTCCATTCGGTGCGGTTCCAGCCGAGGAACAGCCCCTTGTGGTGTTGGAACATCCCGCCGTTGCCCTTCGTCAACAGCGTGCCGTCCAGCGCGCGCACGTGGTGGAACACCTTGCACGTGTCGTGGTGGTGCTCTGGATCGTGCGGCCGGTGGAAGAAGGTCGTCGCCAGGCTGCCGTCGGCGAACGTCAGGTCGTCGCCGAGCCGCGGCGGCGTGGGCGTGGCGCCGTCTTGGGCGTGCGCGGCGGCGCCGAGCCCAAGGAGGGCGACAGAGATGGGAAGCCGGAGGAAGGACACGAAGGCATGGTAGCACCGCTGGCCTGCGCCACTACGCTCGTGCCATGCAACTGGCGCTCTACGTGCACCCGTTCGACCTACGCGCGCTCGCGGCCCACGGCGGCGTCGCGCGGCTCCGGGACCTGGGCTTTGATGAGCTGTCGATCGCGGCGAGCTATCACGACGGGCGTTGGCTGACGCCGTGGAACCCTGAGCGGCGGGTTCGGTTCCTCGAGGACGGCTGCGTGCACTTCCGCCCGCGCGGGGACTACGGCGACCTGAGGCCTCGTCCGTCGAGCGAGGTCCGCGACGGCGAGCCGTCGCCGCTGGAGCGGCTCTGCGCCGAGGCCGCAGGGGCGGGCCTGCAGGCGCGGGCCTGGACGGTGTTTGGTCACAACACCCAGTTCGGCACCGCGCACCCGGCGCTGTCGGTCGAGAACGCACACGGCGATCGCTACCCGTACGCGCTCTGTCCTGCCCAGCCGCTGGTGCGTGAGTATCACGCCGCGCTGGTGGCGGACCTCGCGCGGCACGAGGGCCTGGGCACGATCGAGCTGGAGGCGCTCGGCCAAATGGGCATCCAGCACTCGAGCCACCACGACAAGAAGTCGTTCACGCCGAAGGGCTTGCTCGCCGTCGCGCTCTCTGCCTGCTTTTGCCCCGCATGCCTGCAACTCCACGGTGAGCTTGACCAGGACGGCGCCCTGCACCGCGCGCGAGTGCGGGCCTACATCGACCTTGTGACCAAAGACGCCGACGCGATGGCGCCGCCGTCGACGCCTGGTGGTGAGGACGAACTCGACGACGAACAGCGCGCCTGGGTCGATGCAGTGCTCGCGGTGCGTCGGGCGTCGGTCGTGAAGATGGCCGCCGCGGTGGTCGCGGCGAGCGGCGCGTGCCGTCGCGCTGTGCAGGTTCACCCCGACCCGTGGTTCACCGGGAGCCAGCTCTCGGCGGCGTCGGCAGACGCGTTCCCGCAGACAGACCAACGCGTCTTCACGTGCTACGGCGAGGGCCCTGCGCAGATCGCAGCGCAGCTCGATCATGACGGGTCGCGCGCGGTCGCGCCGTCACCGCGGCGGCTCTGCATCTGGCCGAAGGCGCCGCAGTTCACCAGCGACGACGACCTCGTCAGGACGCGCGAGCTCTGCATAGAGCGCGGCGTCGAGTCCGTCGCGGTTTACCATCTTGGGCTTCTGCCGTGGCGAACGGTCGAGCGGGTCGCCAACATCCTGTCCGCATGATCCGTCTCTGCACCGCATTCTTTTTCGTCGGGCTCCTCGCTGCTCACGCGACCGGCCAAGCGCGTCCGCGCCTCGCCGTGCTGTGCTCCGTGGACCAGCTCGCTGCCTGGGTGCACGCGCTCGGGCGGCCGTTCTATGCCGAGGACGGCGGGTTCCGCCGGCTCGA
>JAYYEE010000284.1:0-3541 GCA_036160175.1 Planctomycetota bacterium | reverse complement strand
GGAGGCCGTAGACCTCGCCGAGGTCCAAGGTGTCAACTCGCTCGCGGAGCTCGCGATGGTTCAATCGCTGATGCAGGAGCGCATCCTGCTCAAGCACCTCGACAACGGCGTGTTGATCCTCGACCCAGCCGCGACGTGGATCGACGCGGACGTCACGATCGGGAGCGACACCAAGATCTATCCTGGGACGGTCATCGGCGCTGGTTGTCGCATCGGCGCCGGGTGTGAGGTTGGCCCCTTCGCGCACCTGCGCGGCGGCACGGTGCTCGAAGACGGCGCCGCGCGCGGCAACTTCGTCGAGGCCAAGAACGCCCACGTCGGCGCGGCCGCGAAGGCCAAGCACCTGACATACCTGGGCGACGCCAAGGTCGGGGCGGGCGCGAACATCGGCTGCGGCACGATCACCGCCAACTATGACGGCGTGAACAAACACGAGACGTGGATCGGTGCCGACGCCTTCATCGGCAGCGGCACGGTCCTCTGCGCTCCGGCAGAGGTCGGGGACGGCGCCATGACGGCGGCCGGCGCAATCGTAAAGCCCGGCACCGCGATCCAGGCCCAAGAGCTCTGGCTCGGGGTCCCGGCGCGTTACCTGCGGCAGCGTCAGCTGCCCACGAGGAAGGGAGACCAGGAGGCATGAGGATGCGTGGAGAACGCCTGCGCGTGTTCAGCGGCACCGCCCACCCGCGGTTGGCGCAGGACATCTGCTCGTTCATGGGGGTCCCTTTGGGCGCGGCGTCGCTCGCTCGGTTCCCCGACGGCGAGATCAACCTGAAGGTCGAGTGCGACGTGCGCGGCGCGGACGTGTTCGTCGTGCAGCCCACCTGCCCTCCGGTTCACGACAACCTGTTCGAGCTGATCTCGTTCGCCGACTGCCTCCGGCGCGCGTCTGCCGACCGGGTCACCGCGGTGATCCCATACTTCGGCTACGCGCGCAAAGACCGCAAAGACGAAGGCCGCGTCCCGATCAACGCCAAGCTGGTCGCCAACATGCTGGTCTCGGGCGGCTATGACCGCGTGGTCACCGTGGACCTGCACGCGGCGCAGATCCAGGGGTTCTTCGACATCCCGGTCGACCACCTATACGCCCGGCCCGTGATGATCGAGCGGGTCCGGCAGCTCGGCGCAGAGAACATCAAGATCGTGTCGCCCGACATCGGCGGGACGAAGCTCGCGCGCGCCTACGCCAAGGACTTGGAGTGCGACCTCGCGATCATCGACAAGCGCCGCATCAGCGGCGAGAAGACGGTGATTGAGAACATGATCGGCGAGGTCGAGGGGCACGACGTCGTGCTCGTCGATGACATGGTGTCGACCGGCGGCTCGATCGTCGACGCGGCGCGCATCGTCAAAGAGAAGGGCGCCAACAAGGTGTTCTTGGTCGCGACGCACGGCGTGCTGGCCGGCAACGCGGTCGAGCGCCTCAACGACGCCGACGTCGAGAAGATCCTGCTGTCCGACACCATCCCGCTGCCCGATCAGAAGCTGCAGCGGCTCGAAGTCTGCTCGATGGCCCAGCTCCTCGCGCGGGCGATCGACCGAATCCACCGCAGCGAGAGCGTCAGTAAGCTGTTCCAATCGGAACACTAGGCGCGCTCCTGCATCCCCCTTTTATCACGAACTGCAACCGACCAGAGTAGAGGTACCTCGATGGAAGTCGCCCGCATGAAGGCCGAGCGCCGTAGCGCCCTCGGACGTAACCAGATCAAGAAGCTGCGCACGGAGGGCTGGATGCCCGCCGTCATCTACGGAGGTGAGGGCAAGGAGCCCGTCTCCATCCAGATCTCCGAGTGGGAGCTAGAGCAGCACGTCAGCAAGCGCCACAAGGTGTTCAACATCGAGCTCGACGGCCAGTCGGAGTCGGTTTGGCTGCAAGAGATCGAGTGGAAGGCGACGAACGATCGCCCGCTCCACGCGGACTTCCTCCGCATCGCGCTCGACAAGCCGTGGACGTGCAAGGTCGAGATCGCGCTGATGGGACACCCCGCGGGGCTCAGTAAGGGCGGGACCATGATCAAGGACAACATGGTCATCAAGGTCTCGGCGCTCCCCGCGGACTTGCCTGACGGCATTGAGATTGACGTCAGCGGCCTCGACGCCGGTAGCTCGCTCCGCGCCAAGGACCTGCCGCTGCCCGAGGGCGTCTCGCTCGCGGTGGACCCGGAGCTCTACATCGTCCGGGTGACCGCCGGAAAGTAGCGGCACGAGGCCGCTCCGCGGCACCTTGGGCCTTGTCCACAGGTGCTCCGGCTCGTATCCTCTTCGCCCCTCCAACACCGTCATGGGTTGGCATCGGATCGCGCTCGGCATCGGGAACCCCGGCGAAGAGTATGCGTCCACCCGACACAACGTCGGGTTCATGGTGCTGGACCTGCTGGCGGAGCGGTTGGGGCTCTCCTTCGCCCGACTCGAGCGCCAGGGGCCAGACGGCTCCAAGCGGTTCTCGGGGAAAGTGAAGGCGCAGGTCTGCGAAGGGCGCCGTAAGGGACGAACGTTCCTGCTCGCCAAGCCACAGACCTACGTCAACTTGACCGGTGACGTCGCTGCGCCGCTGCTGCGGCACAGCAAGCGTTCGCCGGACGCGCTCTTTGTAATCGTCGATGACCTGAACCTACCGCTGGGCCGGATGCGACTCCGGCCGTCGGGGAGTGCAGGGGGCCACAACGGCCTCAAATCCGTCCAGCAGCTGCTGACGACGGACGCATATCCTCGTCTCCGTCTCGGTATCGGACCGCCCGCCTCGGATGACCCCGCAGGTGGATCCGAAGGTCGAAGCAAGGCCGCTGCCCTTCGCGGGCGCGACTGGCCTGACTTCGTCCTGGCTCCCTTCCTCCCGGAGGAACAGGAGGTTCTCGGTCGTGTCTTGGCTCGGGCCGCTGACTGCACGCAAGCGTGGTTGGACGGTGAGAGCCTGCAATCCCTCATGGGAACCTTCAACAACTAGCCACCGCGCGCGGCGACCGCCGCCTGCAGTGCTCGTTGTGCAACCTGCCGGCCGCGTGGTCGGCGCACGGGCATCCGCCCGGGAGATCGTTTTGAACCGCACCCGCAACTACGAATGCATGTGCCTCCTCGACAACGGGGAGGTTCGCAAGGGCTGGGAGCCGCTGAAAGCAGCGGTCGCCGGCCTGTTTACCAAGCACGAGGCCAAGGTCCTCAGCAACCGTCGGTGGGACGAGCGTCGCCTCGCCTACCCGATCAACGGGCAGCAGCGCGCGACGTATTTGCTGCTCTACTTCGCAGCCGACACGCAGATCCTGCCCGCGATTCGCCGCGAGCTGGAGTTCAGCGAGTCGATGCTCCGCTACATGATCACCGAGTGCGAGGAGATCCCGGCCGACGCGTATGAGCCGGAAGACGAGTTCGACGTCAACGCCATCCCTGAGGATGACGCGCCTGAGGTCGAGGAAGAGCCGGCGGCAGAGGAGGCTGCGGCTGACGAGGGCACGCTGGCCGAAAGCGACGCCGCAGAAGGCGACGCCGAGGAAGGTGACGCCGAGGAAGGTGACGCCGAGCCTGCCGCTGCCGACAGCGACAGCAA
>JAYYEE010000283.1:0-2800 GCA_036160175.1 Planctomycetota bacterium | reverse complement strand
CAGCTGGCTTCCGAGTAATCGGTTACGACGTCGACCAGCAGAAGATCGACCAGCTACACCGCGGCGAGTCCTACCTCAAGCACCTCGGCGACGACTTCATCGCAGACTTCGCTAGCTCCGACCGCTTCGACGCGACGTCGGACCACGAGCGGCTGCGCGACGCCGACGTCGTCGTGCTGTGCGTCCCCACGCCGCTCGGCGGCCACGGCGAGCCGGACATGAGCTACATCGTCCGCTCGTCTGAGATGGTCGCGCAGATCTTGCGCAAGGGTCAGCTCGTGACGCTCGAGTCGACGACCTATCCCGGCACGACGCGGGGCGACATGCTCCCGATCCTGGAGCAGTCCGGGCTGAAGGCTGGCGAGGACTTCTTCGTCGCCTACAGCCCTGAGCGCGAAGACCCCGGCCGCCAAGACCACTCGACCCAGACGATCCCGAAGCTCGTCGGCGGCGTAGACGAGGTCAGCGGCGACCTCGCCGCGCTCTGCTACGGCGCCGCGATCTCCGAGGTCGTCCCCGTCGAGACCGCCGAGATCGCGGAGGCCGCCAAGCTCCTAGAGAACATCTACCGCTGCGTGAACATCGCGCTGGTCAACGAGCTCAAGCCCGTCCTGGCGGACATGGGCATCGATGTCTGGAAGGTGGTCGAGGCGGCGAAGACCAAGCCCTTCGGGTTCCAGGCCTTCTACCCTGGGCCGGGCCTCGGCGGGCACTGCATCCCGATCGACCCGTTCTACCTGACTTGGAAGGCCCGCGAGTTTGGCCACCATACGCGGTTCATCGAGCTGGCCGGCGAGGTCAACAACTCGATGCCGATGTACGTAGTGCGCCGGGCCATGGAGGGCCTAAACGACCTCGGCAAAGCGATGCGCGGCAGCAAAGTGCTCTGCATCGGGCTGGCCTACAAGCCAGACGTCGACGACGTGCGGGAGACGCCGGCGGCCGAGATCATCAAGCTCCTGTTCGAGCACGGCGCTGACGTTAGTTACCACGACCCGCACGTCCCGCAGTTCGCCGGCATGCGCAAGTACATGGAGTACAGCATGGACTCCGTCTCGCTCGACGCCGCGACCGTCGCGGACGCGGACTGCGTGCTCGTAGTCACCGACCACAAGCAGATCGACTGGCAGCTCATCGGCGCGCACGCCAAGCTCGTGGTCGACTCGCGGAACGCCATGGCTGACGTGCTGCCGATCGCTGGACGATACGTCCAGGCTTAGCCCGGGTACGCACCCGCCGAGGCGCCCTAATCGTTCCGTCTCCGTAGCGCCGAACAGGCGGGCACCGGTGCGCGAGGAGCCACGGCATCGATTGGCCCGCTCCTTGCATGGCGGTCTCCTGCACACAGTCGCCGTGTGCCCAACCAAGGAGATCCCAATGCACTCGCACCCCCTCTCGTGCGCGACCTTCGCGCTCGCTTGCCTGCTGTTCGGCAACGACCTCTTGGCCCACGGCGGACAATATCGCGGCCCCGCTGACGTCGTCCCCCCAGGCGGACGGGGCGGGCAGCCTGCGCGCCCGACCGGCCCCATGACCGGCCCGCGCGCAGGCACGCCGACCACCCCCACCGCGCCACCGCCGGCAGGTCCGCGCACGGGCCGCACCGGCCCTACGGCGCAGCCTCCCGGACCAGCGCGCGGCCCAGTGCGCACCGGCGGCATCCAGCTGACCGCAGACCTCACCGCATGGACGTTCTGGTGGGAGTTCAACAAGCACGACTTCATCGGTCTGCGCGACGCCGTGCACCGCTCCGGCTCAACCACCGGCTACGAGGGCTTCTGGAAGGGCCGCGGGACCGCCAGCAACACCGGCAACCTCCTAGAGCCGACCGCGGACCAAGTGCAGAACGACATCTTGCCCACGCTTAAGAAGGCGATCGACGCCACCGAGCAGCGCGACATCGTCTCCTCGTGCCTGATCGCGATGGCGAAGATCGGCCGAGACCACGCAGAGTTTACGCTCGACGACGTCTTCCGACCGCGGCTGGCGCGAGACAACCAGGAGATCCGCGAGACTGCGGCGCTCGCCTATGGCATCGCCGCCGTCAAGCAGGGGGAGGGGCTTCAAACGCTCTGCGACATCGCCTTCGACAACGACCGGGGACGCGCGCTGCGCGGCGGCAAGGTCAGCGTCCGCACTCGCTCGTTCGCACTCTACGGCGTCGGGCTCTACGCCGGCGAGCACACCGACGCCGCCTTGAAGCGACAGGCGCTCACCGCGCTGCGCGCTGCGCTCCAAGACGACACGTTGTCGAACCGCAACCTGAAGGTCGCCGCGATCCACGGGATCGGCCTGCTGGCGCTCGACGAAGCGGACGCGGAGCAGGCCGTGCTCCTCGACGAGGCCGTAGACGCGCTGCTCGACTACTACGAACGACGCCTGGGGCCCGGTCAGCAGCTGATTCAAGCGCACTGCCCAACGGCCATCACCAAACTCACAGGCCCAGACGGCGCGCGCAGCGACGCCCTCCGGCGCCGCTTCGCGGCCGAACTCGAGGGCCGCGACCGACGTCGCCGGAGCCCGGACCTCGCGCGCTCGTGCGCGCTGGCGCTCGGACAGCTGTGCGCGCCGCGTGAAGACGCCAGCAGCCGAGACGCGGCCTTCAGCGCCCGGCTCGAGAAGACCTTCCGCGACCACAAGGACGCGCAGACCCGCAACTTCGCGCTCCTAGCACTGGGACAGATCGGCGGCGCCGAGAACCGCCGGGTGCTGCTGCGCGTCGTGCGCAAGGGCAACAACCTGCAGCAGCCGTGGGCCGCGCTCGCGCTCGGGGTCCAAGCACACCGGGCCTATCGCCGCG
>JAYYEE010000282.1:0-10057 GCA_036160175.1 Planctomycetota bacterium | reverse complement strand
GCGGTCGCTGCCGACCGGCGCCCCGCTCCCTAAGGTCCGCCCCGTCCGGGCGCGCGCGCGCGGCTTCGCCTACCGGGAGCGCGGCGACGCGTGCTACGGCGCGATGACCTGCGCGGGCGTCAGCGGGCTGCTGCTGGCGCGCGCCGGCATGTCCGCGCAGCAAAGCGCCGACCGCCAGCTGCTGCGCCGCGTTGACGAGGGCGTGCGCGACGGCTTCGCGTGGCTCGCGGCGAACTTCTCGGTCCGGATCAACCCAGGTGACCCCGAGCGCGCCGACAACCACCGGCGCTACTACCTCTATTGTCTAGAGCGATGCTGCGAGCTGGCGGACGTCGCGCGCCTGCAGGGCCGCGATTGGTATTACGAGGGTGGCCTGCAGCTGCTGCTGGCGCAGCGCCCCGACGGCTCGTTTCAGAGCGGGCACCCGAGCACGCTGGCGCTCGACAGCACCTGCTTCGCGCTGCTGTTCTTGAGCAAGGCGTCGAAGCAGGGGCCGGTGACGGGCGGGTAGGGCGGCCCCGGCCGCGCTAGCCGTGCTGGTCTTCGAGCCAGCGCTCCGCCTCAATCGCCGCCATGCAGCCCGTGCCCGCGGCGGTGACCGCTTGGCGGTAGTAGCTGTCTTGGCAGTCGCCCGCGGCGAAGACGCCGGGGATGTTCATCGCGGTCTTGCCGGGCTGCGTCTTGAGGTAGCCGACGTCGTCCATGTCGAGCACGCCCTCAAACAGCCCGGTGTTCGGCTTGTGGCCGATCGCCAGGAACAGGCCGTCGGCGTCGACGGTGCGCTTGTCGCCGGTCTTGGTGCTGGTCAGCTCGAGGCCGGTGACGCGGCCCTTCTCGACGTCGAGCACGTCGGTGACCTGGGTCTCCCAGAGCACCTCGACCTTCTCATGGTTGAGCGCGCGCTCCTGCATGATCTTGGACGCGCGCATCTGGTCTCTGCGCACGACCATCGACACCTTGCTGGCGTACTTGGTCAAGAACGTCGCCTCTTCGCACGCGGTGTCGCCGCCGCCGACGACGTAGACGTGCTTGTTCTTGAAGAAGAAGCCGTCGCAGGTCGCGCAGGCCGAGACGCCGCGGCCCTGCAGCTTGGTCTCGTTCTCGAGGCCGAGGTAGAGCGCGCTGGCGCCGGTCGAGATGATCACCGTCTCCGACGTGTAGGTCTCGCCCTGGCTGTCCTCGACGGTGAACGGGCGCTTGCTGAGGTCGACCTTGGTCGCCATCACGTCCTTGATCACGGTGCCGAACCGCGCCGCCTGGTCGCGGAAGTGCTGCATCATCTCCGGGCCCATGATGCCGTTGGGGTAGCCCGGGTAGTTCTCGACGTCGTTGGTGATCGTCAGCTGGCCGCCGGGCTGGTCGCCGGCGAGCAGGATCGGCTCGAGGTTGGCGCGGGCGGCGTAGATGGCGGCCGTGTAGCCGGCAGGGCCGGAGCCGAGGATCAGGGTCTTGCGGGTTTCCGTCATGGCTGGCCCAACAGCCTAGCGTCGCCCCGCGCTCGCCTACATCAGTTCCCGCCAGGTTTCGCGGGCGGCTGGCGAAGCTCGTATGCGCGGATGCGGTCGTAGTCGGCCGGCGTCAGCGCGGCGGGCTCGAACCGCTCCTCGCCGCTCCCGACCTCGACGGCGCGCGCGGTGAGCGCGGCGCTGGCGACCAGGTCGACCACCAGCTCGCCGTATTCGCGCACGACGACGTAGCGGCCCGGCGCATCTCCTTCGTTGGGGTCGCGCACGTCGACGTAGTACTCCTCGGCGTTGCCGCGCGCGCGGGCGGCGCCGACGACCGTGAGCGGCGCGCGCGCCGCGAGGTCCTCCCACGGCAGCTCGGCGACCACGGGCTGGGACTCGCGCGTCAGTAAGGCGCGGCACGCGGGCGCGTCGCCGCGCTGGAGCGCCTGCTGGAACGTCGCGAACGCGCGCGCGGCGCGCTCCGGGCCGTCGTCGTGGGAGCACGCGGCGAGCAGGGCGAGCAGCAAGAGCGGTCCCTTCGACGTCTGCATGCAGGCTCCATCGGCACGGCGGCCGCGCGGCTGAAGCCCGAAACGCCCTTGGGACCGCAGCGTGGGCGTCGGTCCGGTTGCGTCGGATTCGGTCGGCGCGGGCCTGTCGCTGGCGCGCGGCGGAGATACGTTGGCGGCGCCCCGTGCGCACGCCCAAGACAGACCTCGCCCGCAGAAGTTGGGCCCCGCTCACCTTGGCGGTCGCGCTCGCAGCGCTCGCGCCGTCCGCGGCGGCCCAGCGGCTGCAGCCGACGCTCTGCGCGGTGGTCGACGCCGCCGGTCAGCCGGTCGCAGGCGCAACGGTCACGCTCCTCGGTTCGCAGCCGCACCTCTCGCCGTCGCTGCGAGGGCCCCACATCGTCGAGGTCGCGACCGACGCGCGCGGCCGCGCGCTGGCGCGACTGCGGCCCGGGCTCTGCTACGTCGCGTGGGCGCGGACGGCGACCGCGGCGGGACGCCGCAGCTACGCGCCGACCGTGGGCTACTTCTCCGCAGGCGCGGCCTTGGAGCTCCGCTGCGGGGAGCCACAGGCGATCGAGCGGGCGACGGTCTCGGGCGCGGACGCCTGGCGCGACGACGGCCCGCTGCGCTGCTTCGCGATGAGCCAGTCGCCGGGCGCCGAGGTCGAGCTGTCCCTCGATGACGACGGCAGCTTCGAGCTGCCTGGCGCGCCGTACTCGATCTTCGAGGCGCGGCTCCCGAGCGGACAGCCGCTGTGGAGCGCGGCGATGGACCGCGCGCTGCGGATCCCGCCGCCGCAGCGCGTCCGGGTCCGCGCGCAGGACGGCGCCGGTCAGCCGCTCGCTGGCGCGGTCGTCACCCACATCGTCTCGCACACGCTCTTTCGGAGCATGGACGGCCTGCGCGCCGTCGATCCGGAGCGGCACCGAACGCTCGGGGTCACCGACGCACAGGGCCGCTGCGAGGTGACGGTTCCATATGACGGCGACCCGCTGAAGGCGCCAGAAGGCTGGCTCATGCTGGCCGTCGCTGCGGCCGGCCGTCCGCCGGTCTTTGGCGGCGCCTGGTGGCGGCAGGTCGCGGTCAACAACCGCCCCGTCGCCGAGTTCGTCGGCGAGGAGCTGCCGTTCGTGTGCGAGGCGAAGGAGCCGCTGCGGGGCTTCGTGCGCGGCGCGCCAGCGGGCACCGTCGCGCACCTCTCGGTGGTGGACAAGCGCTACATCTCTCGGGCCGGCTTCTACAGCTCGCACGCGCTGACGACGACCGCCGAGGTGCGAGCCGACGGGACGTTCTCGTTCGCGGAGGTGCCAGGCAGCGTCGACTCGTGTCGGCTCTCGTTGGTCCCGCCGCCAGATTCGCGCTGGCGGCCGCTGCTGTTCGCGCCGGAGGGGGGGCGGCAGCTGCCCGCCGTCGTCAGCGACGCGGACGACGGGCAAGCCGCGGCCGCGGGCTGCGACCTCGCGCTGCAGGTGCTCGACCTCAACGGCCTCCCCGCGCGCAGCGCGGTCGCGCTGCTCGCTTCCATCGACGCGGACCACGGGCGCACGCTGGATATGCCGATGCGCGTGCCGCTCGACCAGCGCGGCGCCGCGTCGGTCCGGGTGCTCCCCGGCACGTGGCTCGTCTCCGTGCTTACGTCCGATGGGTTCAGCTACCAGGTCGTCGACGTCGGCGTTGGCGGCGGTCGCGCGCAGCTGCAGCTCGCCCCGCTCGCGCGGACTGCGGTGACGCTGCTCGACGCGGACGGCGCGCCGGTCGCTGGGGTGCGCGTGCGGCCGCGCGGGTCGTCGACCAACGCCCCCGGCGACGCCGTCCGATCGCTCCTGCAGCGGCTCTTCTTCATCCTCAACGGAGCCTCGTGGCGGGGGCTGCGCACCGACGCGGACGGGCGGGTCGAGGTCCCGTACGCGTCGATCCAAGGCGTCCGCCGCCTCGTCTACTTCGTGTGGGACGACACGCGCTCCGACCCGGTGGCCCTCGTGCCGGACGAAGCGGTCACCGCGCGCGAGGAGCAGCGCTAGCAGCGCAGCGGCGAGCCGTGATGGACCGAGTTCGATCGATCGAACGCGTGTGCGACGTCGCGTGGGCGCGCGGCGACGCCGCGGCCCCTGAGGCGGCGCCGGATCTCCTCCTCGAGGTGCCGCACGGCGCCACCCTCGCGCGACACTTCGACTGGCTGCGCGATGAGCTGCAAGGAGACTACGACGACGGGCTGCGCGACTTCTTCTTCGTCAACACCGACGTTGGTTCGCCGGAGCTGGCGATGGCGATCGCGCGCGGCGTCGTGGCGGCGCAGCCCGAGCGGACCGCCGTGGTCGTCCGCTGCGAGCTGCCGCGGACGTTCTGCGACACCAACAGGGACATCGACCGCGCGGCGGTCGCGGCCTGCTCGCAGCCCGGAGAGATGACCGCGGGGCTGCCGGCCTGGGTGCGGCACCCGGCGGACCGTGCGCTGCTGTTGGAGCGTTACTTCGCTTACCGCGAGGTCGTCGAAGCAGCCTTCGCGGGCGTCTGCGGCGCAGGCGGAGACGCGCTGTGCGTGCACACCTACGCGCCGCGCAGCCTCTCGGTGGCGGTCGACGACGACATCGGCCAGACGCTGCGCGCGGCGTACGCGCCGGGCGCGCTCGAGACCTGGCCGCTGCGGCCCGAGGTCGACTTGATCACGCGCGACGGCGCCGGCGAAGAGCTCGCCAACGCCGCGCTCGCCGACGCGGCCGAGCTCCAGTTCGTCGACGCCGGCTTCGAGGTGATGCGCAACGGCACCTACCACCTGCACGAGTCGACGCTCGCGCACCGCTTCGCGCGGCGCTTTCCGGGGCGGACCCTCTGCTTCGAGCTGCGAAGGGACCTGCTGCTCGACGCGTTCGTGCCGTTCGTCGAGCTCATCCCGCGCGAAGACAAGGTGGCGCGCGCGGCCGCGCCGGTCGTCGCGTCGCTCGCGCGCGGCGGCGGGTTCGAGGATGCGTCGCGGGGATCGGTCTCGTAGCGTGCGCTGCCGATGAGTCCGCCCTCCTTGACGATCCGCCCAGCGCGCGCCGCAGACGCCGCGGCGATGGTCGAGATCTACCGGCCGCACATCGAGGGCTCTTGGGCGTCGTGTGAGCTGGTCACGCCGACCGCGGCGGAGATGGCGGCGCGCGTCGCCAAGGCGCAGGAGCGCCACGACTGGCTGGTCGCGGCCGCGGGCGACGAGGTGTTGGGCTACGCCTACGGCGTCACGCACCGGGCGCGCGCCGCCTACCGCTTCACCGTGGAGGTCTCGGCCTATCTGGGGGCGTCGGTCCAGGGCCGCGGCGTCGGCAAGCAGCTCTACGAGCGGTTGTTCGAGCGCCTCGCGGAGCTGGGTTACTGCAACGCCGTCGCCGGCGTCACCTTGCCCAACGACCAGAGCGTGGCGTTCCACGAGCGGCTCGGGTTCACGCCGATCGGGGTCTTCCGCCGCATCGGCTACAAGTTCGGCGCGTGGCGCGACGTCGCTTGGTACGAGCGGCCGCTACGTGACGGGCCGCCGCCGGGCGAGTAGCCGCTGCCGTACGGCGCGGGGCGGGTCGCCGACGGGGCCCTGAGAGAACGAGCGCTCCTCGAGGTCGTGCTCGGCGGCGAACGCGCGCAGCTCCCCGTCACGCAGGAGGAACTCCGGGTTGCGCGGCCGCCCGAACCGCTCGTTGCCGACCATGAACGTCTCATACAGGAGCGCGCCGCCGGGGCGCAGGGCGGCGGCCAGGTGGGGGAGCAGCGGCCGCCACAGGTAGTTGGTCACGACGACCGTGTCCCACTGCCGTTGGCCGAACGGCCAGGGCGCGCCCTCGAGGTCCGCCGTGACGACCTCGACCCGCGCGTCGCGCAGCTCCGAGAGCGCCGTCGTGTCGCGGTCGACGGCCGTGACGCGGCAGCCTCGCGCGGCGAAGAGCTGGGCGTGCCGCCCGCCGCCGGCGGCGACGTCGAGGACGTCGCCGGGCGCGGGGAGCTGCGCGGCCCACGCCGCGATCGTCGGCTCCGGCGGGGTCAGGCCGTGGTGTCCTTCCATGCACCCCTAGCCTACCCGCCGCGCCCTGGTCGAAGCGGGCGCTGAGAGAACTTGTGGCGGGCGCGAACCAGCGCTGCAGCCGGGCGTTGGGGTGGGGACAAGTTGATTCGGGTCGGCCGCGCTCGCTCCCCCGGCGTTGGGTCGTTATTCTGCTCGCCCCCATGACCGAGTCCAACAAGGTGCTCGCGACGTTCCAAGTGAACGGCGAGCCGCACGAGGTGGCCTTCCGGCCGCACAAGACGCTGCTCGAGGTGCTCCGCGAGGAGATGACCCTGACCGGCACCAAGCACGGCTGCGAGCTGGGCGAGTGCGGCACCTGCACGGTACAGGTCGACGGGACGCCGGTGCTCAGCTGCCTCGTCCTCGCCGTCGACGCGATCGGCAAGGACGTGCAAACCGTCGAAGGGCTCGCGTGCGGCAGCGACCTCGCGCCGCTTCAGGACTGCATGGCCGACCTCGGCGGCGCGCAGTGCGGCTACTGCACGCCGGGCGTATTGATGGCCGCCGACGCGCTGCTCAAGGACAACCACAACCCGACGCGCGAGGAGATCCAGGAGGCCATGGCCGGCAACCTGTGCCGCTGCACCGGCTACCTGAAGATCTTCGAGGCCATCGAGCTCGCGGCCGCGCGCATGCGCGGCGAGGACGCCGAGCCGAGCAAGGAGTCGATCTATGGTTCTTGATGACCCGAAGGGCCGCACCGAGAGTGAGTCGACGCCCAAGGCCCGCGACGACGCGCCCTGGCAGCACGACAAGAAGAAGGACGAGCTCGAGCACGTCGGCAAGCCGATCCGCAAGGTCGACGCGCGCAGCAAGGTGTCGGGCCTGACGCAGTTCGCAGACGACATGACGCTGCCGCGCATGCTGCACATGAAGCTGCTGCGCAGCACCATGGCGCACGCCGAGATCGTCAAGATCGACACCTCGAAGGCGGAGGCGCTGCCGGGCGTTAAGGGCATCCTCACGGGCAAGGACATGCCGACGCCGTTCGGGATCCTCCCGGTCAGCCAGGACGAGCACGCGCTCTGCCCCGACCAGGTCCGCTTCGTCGGCGACCCGGTCGTCGCGATCGCCGCGACGGAAGAAGAGACCGCGTGGGACGCGTGCCGCCTCGTCGACGTCGAGTATCGCGAGCTGCGCACGATCGGCGGCGTGCACGAGGCCGCCGACAACCCCGAGCCCCGCCTGCACGACTACGGCGTGCGCGGCAACATCCACCGCCTCGAGAACCTCGAGTTCGGCGACATGAAGGACGGCTTCGAGCGCGCCGAGCACGTGCGCGAGGACACCGTCTTCTTCGAGGGGAACACGCACCTGCCGATGGAGCAGCACGCGACCCTCGCGCACTTCGACAAGGACGGCAAGCTGACGATCTGGTCGTCGACGCAGACGCCGCACTACCTGCACCGCGCGCTCGCGCGCGTGCTCGCGCCGCTGCCCGCCAACCGCATCCGCGTCATCGCGTGCCCCAACGGCGGCGGCTTCGGCGGCAAGAGCGACCCGTTCAACCACGAGATCTGCGCCGCGAAGATGTCGATGCTGACCGGTCGCCCGGTCAAGGTCGCGCTGACCCGCGAGGAGGTCTTCTGGTGCCACCGGGGTCGACACCCGGTGCTGATGCGCAGCAAGATCGGCGTCACCAAGACCGGCCGGATCACGGCGCTCGACTTCCACAGCTTCCTCGACGGCGGCGCCTACGGCAGCTACGGCACGGCGAGCACCTTTTACACGGGGGCGCTGCAGACCGTGACCTACGCGGTCGAGAACTACCACTTCCGCGGCGCGCGCTTCTTCACCAACAAGGCGCCGTGCGGCCCCAAGCGCGGCCACGGCACGGTGCAGCCGCGCTTCGCGCTCGAGGTGCAGCTCGACAAGGTCGCCTGCGACCTCGGCCTCGACCCGGCGCAGATGCGCCTCGACAACCTCGCTGAGCGGGACTCGCTGACGGCGAACTTCCTGCGGATCGGCTCAATGGGCCTCGGCCCGTGCATCGAGAAGGTCGTCGAGGGCTCGGGCTGGAAGGAGCGTCGCGGCAAGAAGGAGGTCCTGCCCAACGGCCGGATCCGCGGCCTCGGCCTCGCTTGCTCGAGCTACCTGTCCGGCGCCGGTCTGCCGATCTACTGGAACGGCATGCCGCACTCGGGCGTGCAGCTGCAGCTGGACCGCTCGGGCCTCTGCACCGTGTTCTGCGGCAGCACCGACATCGGCCAGGGCAGCGACAGCGTGCTCGGCTGGATCGTCGGCGAGGTGCTCGGCATCGACCCGCTCGACATCAAGGTCGTCACCAGCGACACCGACCTGACCCCGGTCGACCTCGGCAGCTACAGCTCGCGCGTGACGGTGATGACCGGCAACGCCGCGATGCAAGCGGCCGAGCGCGCGCGCGAGCAGGTCGCTAAGGGCGTCGCCGACAAGCTCGAGGTGCCCGCGGGCCGCCTCGTGTTCCACGGCGGTCGGGTGTTCGACTCGCAAGATCCCGAGAAGGGCATGACCTTCAAGGAGGCCGTCGGCGTCGCCGAGGCCGCGATGGGCACGATCGGCACCGTCGGCAGCTACACGCCGCCGAAGACCGCGGCCCGCTTCCGCGGCGGCGGCGTCGGTCCGAGCCCGAGCTACAGCTACTCGGCGTGCGTCGTCGAGGTCGAGGTCGACCCGGAGACGGGCGTCTACAGCGTGCCGCACGTCTGGATGGCGCACGACATCGGCCGCGCGCTCAACGCCGCGGTCGCGATGGGGCAGATCGAGGGGTCTATCTACATGGGCCTCGGCGAGGCGATGATGGAGGAGATGGCCTACCGTGACCGCTCGCACAAGGGCAAGCGCGTGTTCGTCCACAAGATCCCGTCGATGCTCGAGTACAAGAGCCCGAGCGCGCTCGAGATGCCGAAGTGCACGACCTACGTGATCGAGGACCCGGACAAGAACGGGCCCTTCGGCGCCAAGGAGGTCGGCCAGGGGCCGCTGCTCCCGATCATGCCGGCGGTCGCCAACGCGGTCTTCGACGCGGTCGGCGTGCGCGTCGACGAGAACCCGATCTCCTTCGAGAAGGTGTTCGCGGCGATGCACAGCGACGACAAGCGCTACGGCCCGAAGACCGACGACGCCGGCGTGCCGAACGTCGACTTCGGCGAGTCGCTGCAGGTCAAGACGCCCTGGCAGGGCGGCGACGGCAAGGCGTCGAACGATCCCCACCGGACCAAGAAGGCCGCGAAGTAAGGAGCCACACCGATGCTGCGTCTTCCAACGTTCTCCTACCACACGCCGAAGTCGGCGTCCGAGGCGGTCGCGATCGCCAAGCAACACGGCAAGGCGGCGATGTATGTCGCCGGCGGCACTGACCTCTACCCCAACATGAAGCGGCGCCACCAGACGCCGGAGCAGGTGATCTCGCTCCGCGACGTCCCGGAGCTGCACTCGATGGAGGTGCTCCAAGACGGTCGGCTGCAGATCGGCGCGATGGTCACGCTGACCGCGCTTGAGCACTACCCGCACTTAAAGGCGCACTACCCCGCGCTGGCGCACGCCGTGCGCGAGATCTCGACGCCGCTGCTGCGCAACATGGGCACGATCGGCGGCAACCTGATGCTGGACACCCGCTGCACCTACTACGACCAGACGCACGAGTGGCGCGAGTCGATCGACTTCTGCATGAAGTCGAAGGAGGGGGCGATCTGCTGGGTCGCGCCGGGCAGCCCGCGCTGCTGGGCGGTGCAGTCCAGCGACACGGTGCCCGTGATGTGCGCGCTGGAGGCCGAGGTCGAGCTCGCCGACGAGCAGGGCACGCGGACCATCAAGGCCGACGAGCTCTACCAAGACGACGGCATCGAGTACCTGACCAAGAAGCCCGAGGAGCTGATGACCAAGGTCACGCTGCCGGCGCCTGGCAACTGGCGGGCGAGCTACACCAAGCTCCGCCGCCGCGACACCTACGACTTTCCGGTGCTTGGTGTAGGCGCGGCGCTCTGGTTCGGCGACGACGGCAAGGTCGAGAAGGCCAACATCCGCCTCGGTGGCGCGGGCTCATACGCGATCCCCGCGACCAAGTCCGAGGAGCTGTTGGTGGGCAA
>JAYYEE010000281.1:0-3056 GCA_036160175.1 Planctomycetota bacterium | reverse complement strand
CGCCTTCGTGTTGAGCTGGCGGAAGTAGCTTCGGGCGGAGATGTATGCACAGTGGCGCATATATGTCGCAAAAATCTACCGAGGTTACTTTTCAGAGACATCTGAATATGGCAACGTATTGGGTGGTCGCGGAAGACGCCGCGCCATCGGACCCAAGCCGCCATGTTGTACGTCAACCACACGTCGATCGATCGAGACGCGCTCTGCGCCAGGCTCGGCGATCTCTGGGGACGGACCAGCGTCCCTGCTCTACAAGCCCTGAGCCAAGGCAAGGCGCCCTTTGAAGGCGCCTCGGTGGCTACGGACCAGCTGTTCGTGGACTGGGTAAGCACCTGCTTGATGGATGCTTACAAGAGTACGGGCGACTCAGCTGTGTTCGCGCTCCTGTTCGAGTTGAACAGCCCGTCCTTCCTGCACGCGATCCAGTGCAACCTCCGTCGCTCCTATCACCGCGTGGACGCGCAGGACGTGTTGCAGGAGGTGTTCCTGAACATCTATCGCTACCCAGCGAGGTTCCAGGCGGACCGCGCGGACGCGTTCCGCGGCTGGGGCCACCGGATCGCCCGCAACACCCTGATCAAGTTCCTCAAGGGCCAGACGCGGCTGTCGTGCTTCACGCCGATCGACGACGAGCACGTCCAGCCCGAGGACGAGCACGCGTTGCGACCGGATCGAGCCGCGAGCCGAGCTGAGCGCGCGGAGACCGTCAACCAGGCCTTCGTCCTGTATCTGCAGCTCTATCTCGTCCACTTCGAGCAGCTCTCGTCGAAGGAGCGCCGCGCGCTGACCATGGTCGAGGTCGAGGGCCGGTCCTACCGCGACACGGCAGCGGCGCTCGAGATCCGCCTCGAGAACTTGAAGATGGTCATCTTCCGGGGGCGCCGGAAGATTTACCGGGGCATGGAGGCGTCGCTCGCAGGCCTGCAAGCAAGCGGGGACGCCATCGACGCCGCCGCAGCGGCTAAGGCCAGCAAGCTGTCGGGATCGATGGGCACGAGTCGTCGCAGAGATGTATCGGATCAGGCAATTCGTCGCAGTTCTGTCTCTGAGAATAGTTTGTGTGACTTAGGCTCCTGAGGCTCCTAGGTGGGGGCGGAAACCAGATGCACTCCGCTCCGCACCACATCTCGTCGGACGCAGACGACGAGCCAAGTCTCTGTTTACAGATCCAGATCGACCTCTCCGCCATGATCGACGGCGAGCTGGACGCAGCCGGCGTTCGGCGCGTGACCGCGCACGTCGACTCCTGCGGCGCCTGTCGCGCCTTTCACGACGGGATCCTCCGCCAGGCCGGCCTCCACCGCCGCCTCGCCGCGGGACGTCGCTCCAGCGACCCCGTCCCGGCTGCTGAGCGTGCCAGCGTCACGCTAGGGGAGCGGCAAACCGAGCTCGCGCGAGGTCTCGTCCCGCGCGGGCTGGGGGAGGGCCCCCGGGTGTTCACGCGCGGGTCGCCCACCGGAGCATTCCAGCGGCGGTTCCTAGGTCCGGAGCGGTCATAGCTCCGGGCGTAGCGCTTCGCTTGCCTGCCGCGCCGGCCCTCCTCGTGCTTTGCGCGATGGGAAAATGTAGGTGTGTGGACCGGGTCCTCTTCCATAATCCCACGCGATGAGTCCCGAGATCTACCGCGTGATCCACGTGACCTGCGCCTTGCTGCTTTACATCAGCCTCGGCGCGGTCGTCTTCGGCCCGAAGGACAGCAAGCCATCGTCGCTCGCGATGGCGCTGCACGGCATCGCGCTGCTGCTCATGGTGGTCGCTGGTGTCGGCGTCATCCACAAGGCGGGCTTGGAGTGGGGCGGCTGGCTCTACGCCAAGATCGGTTGCTGGCTGTTCGTCGGAGTGCTGCCGGTCCTCGTCCGGAAGGGCACGGTCCCGCGCTTCTTCGGGCTCTTGCTGGCGGTCGCCGTCGGCGGCGCCGCGACTTGGCTCGCGATCACGAAGCCTTTTTAGGTCGTGATGCCCGCTGAGCCCGCGGAAGTGCTGTTGCTTGGGCCGGGTCCGTCTCCGACGAGCCCCAACGTCCAGCGCGCGCAGGCGCGGCCGCTGCTTGGCCACCTAGACCCCGAGTTCACCCCGGTGCTAGACCGGGTGCAAGCAGGGCTGCGCGAGCTGTTCGGCACGCGCAATGACTTGACCTTGCCGCTCGCGGGCACCGGCTCGAGCGGGATGGAGGCGATGGTCAGCAACCTCGTTGAGCCGGGCGACCGCGTCGTCGTCGGCGTCCACGGGGTGTTCGGCCGTCGGTTCGCCGACGCGGTGCGCCGCGCCGGCGCCGACGCCGTCGAGGTCGAGGTGCCCTTCGGTGCACCGCTGGATCCGGGCGCGGTCGTCGCGGCGGTAGCGGCCGGGCCCACGAGCTTGTGCGTCGTCGTCCACGCGGAGACCAGCACCGGGGTGCTCACTGATCTGCGTCCGATCGCCGATGGCGTGCGCAGCGCGGGCGCGTTGTTCGGCGTCGACTGCGTGACCAGCATCGCGGGCGTCCCCTTGGACTTCGACGCGCTCGGCGTAGACGCGGCGTTCTGCGGCACCCAGAAGTGCCTGTCGGTGCCGCCGGGGCTCGCGCCCGTGACGTTCTCGGAGCGCGCGATGGAGCGCGTGCGCGCGCGCACGCACCCGGTGCCGTTCTACTTCGACACCAAGCTGCTGACGGGCTACTTCGGCTCGGAGCGCGCTTACCACTACACCGCGCCGGTCAGCATGGTCTATGCGCTGGAGGCGGCGCTGGACGAGATCGAGGCTGAGGGGCTCGAGGCGCGCTTCCGCCGCCACCGTGAGGTCGCCGCGGCGTTGCGCCGCGGACTCGGCCCGTTGGGGTTGGCGCCGCTGGTGCCGGTCGAGCACGCCACCCCGATGCTCACGACGGTCCGCTACCCCGACGGCGTCGACGATCGGGAGTTCCGCGGGTGCTTGCGGGCGAAGCACCGCATCGAGGTCGGCGGCGGGCTCGGGCCGCTAGCGGGCAAGGTCTTCCGCGTCGGTCTGATGGGGCACGGCGCGCGCACGGCGAACGTGCTGCGCGCGATCGCGGCGTTCGGTGACGCGCTCACGGCCCT
>JAYYEE010000280.1:0-4069 GCA_036160175.1 Planctomycetota bacterium | reverse complement strand
CGATCCTTGAGGCGGCGATCGATCAGGCTGCGCAGACGATGATGCAGCGATACGACCGCGAGAACCCGCGCGCGCTCCGGCGCCTCCTGGACAAGGGCGTCCAGCTGCGTCGATTCAGCGAGGACATCTTGAAGGAGGCGCGCGAGGCGAGCCGGGCGCTGGTCGACGATGAGGCGGCCGGGGACCCCGTCTACCGCGAGATTCGAGACCACTGGCGTGCGTTCGCGGCTGAGTCGACTCAGTGGCTGGGTACGAACGAGCTGGCGTACGCGTCGTTCGCGTGGGCGTAGCTGGTCGCGGCGTCGTCAGTCGCCGAGCATGCAGGTGACGACGGACGGAAACGCCCAGACGACGCCGAGGCCGACCAGCTGGATGCAGATGAACGGGACGGCGCCGCGATAGATCGCGGCGGTGGGGATCACGCGCGGCGCGACGCCGCGTAGGTAGAACAACGAGAACCCGAACGGTGGGGTCAGGAAGCTGGTCTGCAGGTTCATCGCGAGCAAGACCGCGAACCAGATCATCTCGTCACCGGCGACGCCTAAAGCGCGCGCCGCGGGCGCGATCATCGGCAGGACGATGAAGGCGATCTCGAAGAAGTCGATGAAGAAGCCGAGCACGAACACGGCCAGGTTGGCGACGAGGAGCAGCCCGATTTTCCCGCCTGGCAGGTTCGTCAGGTGGTGTTCGATCCACAGGTCTCCGCCGAGGCCGCGGAAGACCAGCGTGAACGCCGTCGAGCCGACCAGCAGGAACACGACCATGCTGGTGATCAGCAGCGTCGAGTCCATCGTCGCGCGCAGGCTGCTGCGGGTGAGTCGTCGGTTGACGGCGGCGAGCAGCATCGCGCCGACGGCGCCGAGCGCGCCAGCCTCGGTCGGCGTCGCGACGCCCGCGAAGATGCTGCCGAGCACGATCAAGATGAGCGCGAGCGGCGGGAGCAGGACGCGCACGACGCGGCGACCGAGGTCGGTGACCTCTGCGCGCTCCTCCTCGGGGAGCGCCGGCGCGTCTTGTGGTCGTCGCCGGGCGAGGAACGCGACGTAGGCCGCGTAGAGGACGGCGAGCATCAGGCCAGGGACGAGGGCGCCCAGGAACAACGCCCCGACGCTCTCGCCGAGCTGGTCTGCCAGAACGACCAGCACGATGCTCGGTGGGATGATCTGGCCGAGGGTCCCCGACGCGCAGATCACTCCGGCGGCGAGCTCGGGGCGATAGCCGTAGCGCCGCATGATCGGCAGGGAGATCAGGCCCATCGCCACGACGGACGCCCCGACCACGCCCGTCGCGGCTGCGAGCAGCGCGCCGACGAACACCACGGCCAAGGCGAGGCCGCCGGGCCGCCTGCCAAACAGCAGGCCGATGGTGCGGAGCAGGTCCTCGGCGAGCCTAGACCGCTCCAGCATGGTCCCCATGAAGATGAAGAACGGGATCGCGAGCAAGACCTGGTTGGCCATGATCCCGAAGACGCGTTCGGGGAAGAGTTGCAGGTAGCTGTCGGTCACGGCGCCGGCGGCGAGCGCGAGCACGCCGAACACGAGCGCGACGCCGCTCAGCACGAAGGCGACGGGATACCCGACGAACAACAGCAGGAACAACACCGCGAACATCAGCGGCGCGAGCGGGTCAGCGTTCATCACCACCTCGCGCAGGTTCTGCCCGCAACCCGAGCTCCTCTGGGCTCGCGGCCCCGCGGAGCACCGCCCATCGCTTGATCGCTTCGGAGACTCCCTGCAGCAGTAAGAGCGCGAACGCCGCAGGGATCGCTGGTTTAATCGGCCATCGCGGCAGGCCGCCCGGGTCGTTGGACCACTCGTCGTCGAGCCACGACGCCGCGACGAAGTCGAGGCTGAGCCAGATCGCGCACGCAGACCCTGGGATCAGGAACAGCAGCGTGCCCCAGAGGTCGATCCGGTGCTGCGCGCGCTCAGGCAGGCCGCCGTAGAGGACGTCGACGCGGACGTGGGCGCCGCGCTGGAGGGCGTGCGGCGCGCCGAGCAGGAAGGCCAGCCCGAACATGTACCACTGCAGCTCCGACAACGCGTTCGACGAGAGCTGCAAGCCGGCGTCTCGCTCGAGGTAGCGGGCGACGGCGTTGTAGGCGCCGACGACGACCATCAGCAGCAAGAGCCATCCCACGGCCCGCGCGACGCCGCGGTTGACGGCGTCAATCCTGGCAGCGATGGCGAGGGGCAGCGACATGCACGCGATAGGTTAGCGCCGCGCCCGCGCCAGACACACGGCGAGCACCACCGCGCTGGCCCCTGCTGCGACGAAGCTGCTAGGCGTCCACTCCCCGCTGACGCCGCGGAGCATGCCTGGCCCGTCGACGGCCCGGAGCAGCAAGACCAGGGCCATCACGCTCGCGAGCAGCGCGCTGGCCGGCCGCGTCGCCTGTCGGCTCGCGCGTGAATGGGTCTCGGCGAGCGCCATCACTCCGATCAACGCGCACGTGCAAAGGCAGGTGAAGCCTGCTGTGCTCTGCCACGCTGGTGGTCCGAGTTCCTCACCAAACAGCCGGTGGAACTTCACCTCTACCCAGGGGCGCGTGGCGGCGACGGCCCCGGTCGCGGCCGCGACCAACAACGTGGCGCGCCACTGCGGCTGGTCGCTGAGCGGGCCAAATCGGCGCTCGGACGGGCGGGTGAAGGCGAGCACCCTCGCACTGTAGTCGCGGCGCTCACCTCGCCAACCTCGATCCGCCGTTGGGGCGGATCAGATCGCGCGATTTGGCCTCGCGCCTTCCTGCTGGGACGCCGCGGTGGCATGGGCGGGCTGGGCGTCGGACCAGCACCCGACTGTTGATGGTCGAAAACTAAGGGATGCATCACGCCCCGGACCCGCTCGAAGCACGGACCCCGCAGCTAGCCGCGCGGGTGGTCGCGCTTGCGCGCGGCGGCGAGCGCGACGACTAGTCGAAGGAGCTCTGAAAGACGTGACGAACGGTGCCACTACACAACCCGCGATGGAGCGCGCGCCGACACCGGTCGACGGTCAAGGCTGCGCGCAACATGCGATACGGCAGCTTCCGCAGCAGGCGCAGCACGCCGAAGTGCATCCGCTCAAACAAGGCTTGGGAGCGCCCTTGCCAGTAAGCGCGTTCGATGAACCACTCACGGCTCAGCCGGTCCCCCCTGATCAGGTGCTGGACTCGTGCGTCGGGCGCGTAGAGCACGGCGTGGCCCGCTCGGTCGACGCGGTAGCACATCTCAATGTCGCCGTTGCTGAGCAGCAGCGCGCCGCGGCGGTCGAGCCCGGGCGCGAACGTGCCGCACTCAATGAACGCTTCTCTGCGGAACGCCATGTTGGCGCCGCGGGGGTAGTCGTCGTAGCGCAGCCGCAGCACGTCGTCGCCGCGGTCAAACTCGCTCAGGTAGACCGTGAAGCGCGCGTCGAGCCAGGTCGGCGGGGACGCGGTGTATTCCGAGATGACGCGCCCGCCGACGGCCCAGGCCTCTGGGTGCGCGGTGAAGGCGTCGAGCAGCGCGGTGAGCCAGCCCCGCGAGGGGACCGCGTCATCGTCGAGGAACGCGAGGATCTCGCCCGCAGCGTTGGCGATGCCAGCGTTGCGCGCACGGTTGAGCCCAGGGGTGGGCTCGGATACGTAGCGCGCGACGCCGGAATGCTGTGCGCACCACGCGCGCAGCGCCGCCGCGTTCTCGTCGCGCGACGCGTTGTCGACCACGACCACCTCGTAATCGCTCGCCGGCAGGTCCTGCTCCAGCAGCGCCGAGAGCGTCCGCGCGACGTCGGGGCCGCGGTCCTTCGTGGGCAAGATCACCGAGATGCGCATGCACAAGGCACGGTAGCGGCCACCTGTTTGCATGCAAACTTCGGGCAGTATCCGATAGAAGGGGCAGCGACATGAGGGTGGCCCTGTGCAGCTACGAGATCGCTGGCGTGCGCGGCGGCGGGATAGGGACGTATGTAGCGGAGGCTGGGCGCGCGCTCACTGCCGCGGGACACGAGGTCTGGCTGATCACCTCCAAGCCGAGCCGGCGAGGCGGCGTGCCCGCCGACGCCTTCGCAGAGGTCCGATACATTGACGACGCTGCCACGCCCGAGCGCG
>JAYYEE010000279.1:0-7922 GCA_036160175.1 Planctomycetota bacterium | reverse complement strand
CCGACGCGCTCGGCTTCGAGGGCGGCTACCGCGACCTGCTGGTCGCCCTCGGCGTAGTCTTCTACGACAACGACCGCGCGTCGGCGCGCCAGCTCGAGCGCATGCACGCGCTGCTGCTGGCGCTGCCGCAGTCCGTCTGGGACGTCGAGCTGATCTCGGTCGCGGGCTGGCTCGGCGAAGGCACGAAACGGCACCCGGTGCGGGCCCGCACCGGGATCAACATCTTCGCGATGGACCTCGGCGTGCCCGAGAACAGCTTCCCTCAGGACGCGCCGCGCCCAGGCATCACCGACGTCTACCTGATCTGCCTCGCGCACGAGGTCGCTCACAACATGCTCGACACGGTCGGCAGGCGCCTCAGGCCCGAGCTGTTCGAGCGCAAGTTTGAGGGCCTGCAGAACGCGGCCGGCGACGACGTGGTCTACCGGGCCCCCCGCGCGCGCGGCATCGACATGCAGGCGACCAAAGCACGCTTCTCAAAGCGCGGGCTGTGGGACGGCGAAGACGCGAACTGGCAGGCCGCTTGGCGCGGCCACTTCGACAAAGTCGAACGCTTCGACAAGTCGTATGCGCGCGGCAACTGCAGGTTCTTCCTCGAGGCGCCGCAGGAGGCCTTCTCGACGCTCGCCAACCAATACGTCGCCGACAGCCAGCTGATGCTCGAGTTTAGCAAGGCGCGCTGGGACCAGGGGCACCGCAACGTGGTCAACCAATTCCTGCTCATTGCCGACTACCTCAGCGGCGCGTCGCTGCAGACGCCGACCTACACGCTCAAGCGCGGCGGCGCGCTCTCGACCGGGGTCGCGCGGCTGCGGCGAGACGGACGCGGACGCGTCACCTCGTTCGCGACCGACGCCGTCGTCGCGACCTTCGGCTATGACCGCGGCGACTTGGTGGAGACCTTCGAGTTGTCCGTGCGCTAGCTCAGGTCGCGAACATCAAGAAGCGCATCACCTCGAACATCGAGCCGGTCTGCAGCCGCACCTGCGTCGGCGCGGCCAGCTCGGCGCCGGGGTAAAACGACTTGCGGTAGGCCATCGCCTGATCCTTGTAGCGGACCACGACCTCCGGCTGCTTTGGCGGCACCAAGAAGCATGTCTTGAGGTCGCCCGCGAGCGCGCGCGCGACCCCGTCCCGCAGCTGCTGGTCGATCTCGTCGGGGTGCTCAGAGAGCGTCGACGCGCCGAAGCCGCGCATCGTACACACCGTCGTGATCGCGGCGTTGGTCGCCTGCACCTCGTCACAGAGGCCAGCGTCGCCGGCCACTAGCACGACCGGCACGCCGTGCTCGGCGGCGAAGAGCGCGTGCAGCCGGAACTCCGAGCAGCGCACGCCGTCGAGCTGTACCTCGGCGAGGTTACGCGACGAGAGCGTGTGCGCGAGCGGGTTGGCCCCCGCGCCGGCGGGCCCGTGCCAGCCGACCAGCAGGACCGCGTCGAAGCTCGCGTCCAAGCCTTGGAGCATGCAGCTAGGGTGCCCGCTCCAGCCGCGGATCAGCCGCGCGGGCGCCGGCAAGTCGTCCGCGCGGAGGTTGCGGCCCGTCCCGTGGGCGTCCTTCACGACCAGCTCGGTGGCGCCCGCGGCGAGCGCGGCCTCGCAGACACGCGCGGCCTCAGCAGCCATCCGATCTCGGAACGGCGGGTAGTCTGGGTGCTCCTTGCGCGCCTCTTCCCACGCCGTGATGCCCGCGACCCCTTCAATGTCGACGCTGACGTAGACCTTCATCCCCGCAGCATCCCCCCTCGCGCGCGCCGCGTCGACGCAGAACGCCGCACCTCCGGCGCTATTCTCGGCCCTCGCGAGACTCAGCCACCTGGGCAGGCCCGAAGCGGAGCGCCGAGACGCCGACGCAGAAGATCCCGCTGAGCTCCAACAACACGTTCATCCGAAGACCGCAGAACAGATCGACCCAGAGGCACACGTCGACGTGGTGGAAAGACGTGGCGCGGATCGCGACGAACCCGCACAGCGCAGCGGCGCCGACCATCGCCAACCAGAGCCTCGACAGATCTTCACGCGCCGCGCGGAAGAGCCAACGGCACGCGACCGCGACCACGCTGAGCACGATCAAGATAAAGGCCAATTGCACGACGCGACGGTGCTCATACCAGCCCTGCTCACGCGCCAGCACGCGACCGAGCTCCGTGAGCGCCGTCTGCAGGTCGAGCTGCTTGTTGAGGCCGCGCGCCGCGAGGCCGACCGACGCTGCGGCCCAGAACCTGCTCGACGCATGACCCGCGCCCTGCGCGCGCTCCCGGCGCGCCTGGCTGCGCGCGCACCAGCAGGTCGCAGCTGCGGCGAAATAGGCCGCGACAGTCACCCAACCCGCCACGGTGGGGTCGCCGATCCCCGGCGACCACTGACCGATCCAACCGTCCAACGCGAGCAGGGGCACGGTGTGACCTACCTCACTTCACGACGCTGGTGCGCGCTGCGACGACGTGGAACGGCAGGGCGGCGTCGCCTCGCAAGCCGAGCTGTTTGTTGATGGCCCAGAGGTGGTGGTCTAGGCCGATCTCGGAGCGCGGCACGAAGCCCGGCACAGAGATCACCTGCACCAACGCGCCGCCGAGCCCGCGGTGCATCGTCCCTCGCGGCAGGTAGATCAAGTCGCCAACGTGCAGCTCCTGTGACTGCACCAGCGCAGGCGCGTCCGTCGCCGTAACCGCCCGGGCCTCGATCTGGTCGACGTGCGGCGAGGTCAACAGCCGCGCACCCGCGGGAGCCTGCTGCACGAGGTAGAACTCGTCGAAGCCGCCCTCGACCGGGTGATAGTGCGAGAAGCTGTTCTTGATGCGCACCCGGTGCGCGTTGAGCTGGCGGAGAATGTACGGGCCGACTTCCGGCTTCCACGTGAGCAGGATGCGCCGGTACGCGTCCCCCTCCGTCGCGCAGCCGCCTGGCGTGTCCGTGATCAACGGGTCCCAGTCCGGGCGCACGATCGCCGGCAAGCTCGCCGGGAGCGGGTCCGGCAGCGTGAAGGCCACGAGGTCGAGCGAGCCGACGCCATTGAGCCGCCATGACTCTTCCGCGCGCACCAACAGCACGTCGCCGACCGTCGGCGCGACGCTGCGCGCGATCGGCCCCTGAACAAACACCACCCGGTCCGCGGCGCACGGCGCCAGCTCGCGACACTGCGCGTGATACGAGACGTCGTAACCGGGGTTGTTGGCAGCGAAGGAAGACCTCAAGGCGGCGAAGGCGCCCGCGTCCCCCAGCCGCGCGTGCCGGACGACGGCGGCCGGCGGCGCTTGGCAGCCGCACGCGATCAGCGCGGCGGCGGTCGTGAGCAGCGAGAGGAGTCGCATGGGAGTTGGCACAGAGACGCCGAGCGATACCGTAACGGCTCCACCTCTCACAGGAGCCAGCATGACCAACTTCTCTCGTCGCCGCTTCCTGCACGGATCCGGCGCCACCGCGCTGACGCTCGGCGTCGCGCCGGCCGCCAGCCCGCTCCGCAACCCGCTTTGGCAGCCCAACAACGAGCTGCGCGTCGCGTGCGTCGGCATCCGGAGCCGGGGCACCGCGCACATCGGCGGCCTCAACAAGCTCAAGGACGTCAAGGTCGTCGCCCTCGTAGACGTCGACCGGGACGTCTTGGCGCGAGAGCAGAAGAAGCTCGCCGAGGGGAAGTACGGCGACAAGGTGACGGCAGACACCTACACGGATCTTCGAGAGGTCCTCGACCGAGACGACATCGACGCGATCAGCGTCGCGTCGCCCAACCACTGGCACGCGCTGCAGGCGGTCTGGGCCTGCCAGGCAGGCAAGGACGTCTACCTGGAGAAGCCGGTCAGCCACAACGTTTGGGAGGGCGGCCAGATCGTAAAGGCCGCGCGCAAGTACAAGCGCATCGTGCAGACCGGCACGCAGTGCCGGTCTAGCCACGGCATCGCGCAGGGCATCGAGTTCATCCAGTCTGGCGGCCTAGGTGAGATCCAGCTGGCGCGCGGGCTCTGCTACAAGCCGCGCAACAGCATCGGCAAGGTGAAGGGGCCTCAGGCCGTGCCGGCGCACATCGACTACGACATGTGGCTCGGACCCGCGCCCCAGGTGCCGCTGATGCGGCGCAGCCTGCACTACGACTGGCACTGGGTGTTCGACACCGGCAACGGCGACGTCGGCAACCAGGGCATCCACCAGATGGACTTGGCGCGCTGGGCGCTCGGCCAAGACAAGCTCCCGACCCACACCCTCAGCATTGGCGGCCGCGTCGGCTACGACGACGACGGCAACACGCCGAACACGCAGATCGTCTTCCACGAATTCGAGCAGGGCCCGCCGCTGCTGTTCGAAGTCCGCGGCTTGCCGCGCGACAAGGCGTCCCAGAAGAAGGGCTGGGGCCGCAACATGGACAACTACAAGGGCGCGCGCATCGGCGTGATCGTGCACTGCGAAGGCGGCTACCTGCGCATCCCGAACTACACGAGCGCGATCGCGGTCGACAAGGACGGCAAGGAGCTAAAGAAGTTCGCTGGCGCCTCGAACCACTTCCAGAACTTCGTGGACGCCGTGCGCAGCCGGAAGAGCGAGGACCTCAAGGCCGACATCCGCGAGGGCCACGTGAGCAGCGCGATGTGCCACATGGGGAACGTCTCCCACCTGCTCGGCGAGACGCACAGCAAGCAAGAGCTCGACGCGATGGCGGGTCGCAATGACTGGACCGCCGAGGCCTGGGAGCGCATGCACAGCCACCTGGTCAAGAACGGCGTCGACGTCGACACGGCGGCAGGCGGCGTACGCATGGGGCCGCGCCTGGCCATGGACCCAGACACGGAGCGCTTCGCCGACGCCGCGTCCAACGCGCTGCTGGCGCGCGACTACCGCAAGGGCTTCGAGGTCCCGGACAACATCTGATGCGACGACTGTTGCTCTTGACCATCGCGTCCCTGCACGCTGGCTGCGCGCCGTTCGCGGGCGACGTCTACCCGGTCGTCTACCGCCAAGCGTGCGCCGACGCGTCCGGCCGCGCTGTGCTCGTCTTCACCGACGGCGCGAAGTGGCGCATGCGTGAAGGCGAGCACGCGCCGGCGCTCGAGCTGACGGGGCCCAGCGACTACCGCCCGCCGCATCGCTCACCGCTCAGCATCGCGTTGATCGAGCGGGTCGAGGTCGCCGACTTTGACCTCGACGTCGACCTGTTGCAGACAGGGCGCAACTACGGCCACCGCGACCTGTGCCTGTTCTTTGGGCTGCAGTCGAAGAGCCGCTTCTACTACACCCACCTCGCGACCAGCCCAGACCAAAACGCGCACAACGTCTTCGTGGTCAACGACGCGCCGCGCGCCAACCTGATCGCACCCCGCGAGCACGGCATCGACTGGGGCCGAGACGTCTGGCACCACGTCCACGTCGAACGGCGAGTCGCCGAGGGCACCGTCAAGGTCTACTGGGACCACGGCGCCGAGCCGGTCCTCGTCGCCGAGGACCGCAGCTTCGAATGGGGCCGCGTCGGCTTTGGGTCCTTCGACGACTCGGGCCTCGTCCGCAACATCGTGCTGCGCGCGCCACGCCATCGCTTCGCCGAGGGCGACCCGTTCGGTCGGTAGACCGCGTGCCCTGCGCCTCGATCAGAGCCGCTTGAGGAAGTAGGGCGAGAGCAGCTCCGTGCGCTTCACGTTGCCGGCGACCGTGAAGTGCTCTCCGTCCGTGAACAGCTCCTTCGACCGGAGCGCTGGCTGCAGGTCGACCAACCCGAGACCGCGCCGCCGAGCGGTCTCCCGAACCACGTCGTTGCAGGCATCCACCGCCGCGCGCACGGCCGGGTGCCCGATGTTGGCGTTGCCCGGGAACTCCTCTGAGTAAGCGAACGTGGTCAGGAGCACGGACACGCCGTGGGCCTCTGCCACCGCCAGGAGGCTCTCGAGGTTTCGCCGGAACAAACGCGTACCGTTCTCGCGCAGCATCTGCTCAATCGGCGCCTCGCGAAAGACCCCGTCCGGATACGTCTGCAGCTTGCGCTGCCGGCGAAACTCGAACGTGTAGTTGCTCGGCGAGGCGTCACCGATCACCCGCAACATGCTGCTGTGCGGCTCGATCCAGCCCCCGCGCACCATAACGATGCGGGCCAGATCGCTCCGCTCTAGAAGGGACGCCTCGACCATCCGCTGATCCCTCACGAGCCACCCGGACTGGTCTCCCCGCAGCGCCTCGGGCGGCCAGACCATGCTCGCCAAGACGTCGTTGATCCCGTGATAGAAGACCACGTAGTCGGGCGAGAGGTCGAGCACCCGCGACTCGAAGTTCAACAGGGTCTCGAACGTGCTCCAGCCGGGGCAGCCGGCGTTGACGACCTCGACCTCTTTACCTGCCTCGCGGAGCCCGTACTGCAAGAGCCCAGGCACCGTGAACCGGAAGTCGTCGACGCCGTAGCCATACGTCGTCGAGCCGCCGATGCACACGATGCGCGTCATCCCTGCGGGCTTCTCGACAGCGATCTCTTCGCCGCGATACCCGAGCGCGTTGTGGCGGTTTGTGCCGGCTTGGTAGTTCGGCGAGAGCGCGTAGCCGAGGTGCCGGTGTGCGCGGAACCGGTCGAAGGCGCCGTATCGCGCGGTCAGCTGCCCAATCGAGGCGTAGCGCCGGAAGCTCTGCTCATCTGCCAACCAATGCAGCCAGGCCGCCGCCAGCAGTTCCGCGACGATCAGCGCCAACACGCAGGCCGCGATGCTGAGCTGGATTTTCTTGCGCGCTCGCATGGTCCGGGCTGAGTCTACACGCTCAGCGCGAACCACGCCCGTCGACGGCGCGCGCGGACGGCGGGAGCGCGCGCCCTACCGACCGAGCAGCGCGGGCCGCCGCGCAGCGCTTGACCCGGTAGGTCCTGCTACGCTGTCTCCATGTACGAACCGGCTGGAACACGAGGTGCGAGGGCGCCCTCACGCGCCCTGCGCTTGTTGGGGTGCCTCGTGGCCGCGCTGCCCATCTTGGCCGCGGGCTATTGGTGTTCGCTGTCCTCAGACGTGCCGGAGGGCTTCGCCAACCGGGCAGCGCTCGGCGAGGTCACGCCGCGCTGGGGCTTTGACCAGTGGACGTCTACCACCGACGAGCCAATGCACCTGCTCTCGCGGCTGGTCCACCTCGCGGCGCTGCACGTCCCCGGCGCGACCATCGGGTCGGTGATCTGGATCAACCTGGTCTGCCTGCTCGTGCTGGTTGACGCGATCGCCTCGGTCGCGCGGCGCTCGATCTGCGGGGACGGCCCCTTCGACGCTCACGCCGCGTTTTTGCTGGTCGGCCTCTGGTTTGCCTCGCCCTCCTGGGGCGCGACCTGGCTGCACGGCGAACGAGTCGGCGCGCTGCTCGCGGCGGCCATGTTCGCCGTCGCGCTCCGCGCGCTCCACGGGCACGGGCGCCTCGCCCTGAGAGGCGCGGGCGTCGTGCTGCTGGCGGCGCTCGCGCCGTTTGCGCACGTCCACGGCGCCCTGCTCGGCTTCGCCTTGGCTCCGGCGCTGCTAGCGCGCGTCCGAGCGAGCGACAGCAAGCGCGCGGTCGCCTGGCTCGGATCGCTGCTGGTGGTCGCCAACGTCACCGCCGCGATCAGCCTGCGCTCCAGCCCAGGGTTAAGCGTCGGCGAGGCCGACTGGTTCGGCGCGCTCGGTGACGCGCCCGGCGCGACGTTGGTGGCGCTGTTACGTGGGGTCGGCGCCGCGTGGTTCGACCTGCTGCCGTCGTCGACGACCGACGAGCTCGTATTGGGCGGCGGCACGCTGTTGCTCCCGCTGCTCCTCAGCCGGAGCCACAATCGGTCCCAGACGACCCGGTCACAGTGCGCACCCTGGTGGAGCTGTTGGGCCTTCGGCTTGCTGATCGTCGTGCTGGGCACCGTCCGATACGACGGCGCACCAGCCGTAGGGTCGCTACGTGAAGCGACGTATGGCTCCTGCTTCGTGCCGATCGGCGCGCTCGGCGTGCTCGCGGTC
>JAYYEE010000278.1:0-7655 GCA_036160175.1 Planctomycetota bacterium | reverse complement strand
GGGACCTCCTTGGGGCGCAGGAACCCGCCGGCCATCGCGAGGTTCTTGTGCTGGTCGGTCTTGTCGGCGGGGATCACCCACGCGCCGTCGACGATGACGACCTCGCCGTTCTGCCACTGCGCTCGCGGCGAGGGCTCGTCGAGCTGCACCAGCAGCTGCTTGCGCAGCGGCGGCAGGTAGCCTCGCGACGCCTTGACGCGCATCACGAAGTCGCCCTGCTCGGGCCAAACGCGCTGCATCTCGAGCTTCAGGTTGGGCGATGGGCCCTGCCAGGCCTTCGGGACCTTCTCGCGGTGCGGCAGCGCAGACAAGAGCACCATGCCTTCGTCGACGGCGCGGAAGCGGTCCTGTCCCGAGCCGCGCAGACCGACGCTGATCTTTCGCTGGATCTGCTCGCGCTGCTTGCGCTCGGCGTCCGAGCCACCTTGGATCGGCGCGCCGTCCTTGAGGATGTCGACGGTGAAGTCCTCAGGGGTCAGCGGCACGGACTGGTAGCCGCCGGTGCGGCCCGCGACCTTGCCCTTGCCGCGGCCCTTGCCGAAGGTCACGCGGTAGTGGGTCACCTCGGGCTTCTCCGAGGCGATGGCCTGCTCAAGGCCCATGCGCGCGATCTGCTGGTAATTGTCGAGGTGCAGCTGACTGGCCTGCAGGACCTCGCCGTTGTTTGAGAAGCCGTTCTTGGCCTTGCCGTCCTCAGGTAGCGTCTTGGCGAAGTCGATCGAAACGCCCAACAGATCCTGGAGGCTGTTGGTGTATTGCGCCGTCGTCAGGCGTCGGAGGACCACGGCCCGCTCGCCCTTCTGCCGGTCGGCGGCTGCAGCTAGCGACTCGGTCAGCCACGCGACGACCTTGCGGCGCTCTTCGTCAGAGAACTGCTCCTCGTCCTCGGGCGGCATCTCGCCGGCGTTGATGACGTCGAGGGCGGCGTGCCAGCCTTCGGCGTCGGCGCGGGTGCCCATCTGCGGGTCCAGCACGTTCAACTGCATGTCGCCCTTCTGCTTGCGGTCCCCGTGGCACTTGAAGCAGTGCTTTTGGAGCAGCGGCTCGATCTCCTTCTTGTAGTCGACCGGGTCGTCGGCCGGCGCTCGTGACGAGGTCGTTTCCGGGCCGCTGGTGACCGCGACGAGGGCGGCGCCAGCGATAGCAGCGAGCTTGCCTAGGTGGGTGCTGAGCATGGTTAAGGCGCGCTAATAGGCTACCGGAACCAGGGTTCCAGTGCACGATGCTGGCCGCTGCGGCGCCAGGGTGCCGCTCACCGGCTCGTGGGCCTCCAGGCGTGGAGCGCGCCGCTGTTGCGCGCGAACAGCAGCATGTCCAATGGATCGAACAAGACCAGGCCGCGATGGTCTCCGGGGGCGTTGATGCCGTGTTCGCTCGGCGGGGCGACCCGGAGTTGGCCTTCCGCGATGCGCAGGACGAGGCCGGCGCCGCCGTCGTGGCGACCGGTCTCCGGCTCCGGGGTGAAGTCGTTCTGGGCGCACACCAGCAGGTCGCCTCGCTGGACCATCGCGTGGATCGGGGAGATCTGGGCGAGGCGGGGCAGCGCCGTGAACGTGAATCGTCCCGCGCCGTCGTTGATCAAGAGCCCGCTGGCGAGCTCCGTCGCGACGAGCTCGCCGCACGCTTGCAGCTTCTGCTCAGTGTAGATGTCTTTCAGCAGCGACTTGGCGAAGCCTTCGTAGGTCGGGAACTTCTCTTTCAGCATCGGCATGGCGCCGCTGCTGCAGCTGCGGCCGCGCACCGGCAGCAGCCGGTCGCCTTCGTACTTGGCCTCGACGAGGTCGCGTTTGCCGTCGTCGTCGAAGTCGCCGAAGTAGAGCCGCGCAGGCTTGTTCGCGCTGGCCTTGTACTTGGTATTCCAGCCCTGGTTGCCCGCGACCGCATCCAGGTCGCCGTCGCCGTCCACGTCGAGGATGCACAGCGACCGCCACCAGCCCGGGCGGTCGGCGAGCCCAGCCGCCGCGGTCGCGTCCATGTACTTCTCTCCGTCGTAGCGCAGCAGGCGCAGCGGCTGCCAACGCGCGGCGACGAGCAGGTCGAGGCGGCCGTCGCCGTCGAAGTCGGCGAAGCGGGCGTCGGTCACCATGCCCGCCTGCTGGAGCGTCGGCGCCAGCTCTGCCGTGACGTCGACGAACCGGCCGCCGTCGTTGCGGTAGAGGCGGCTCGGCGGAGCGTCGGGATACGCGCCTGGCACCAACCGCCCTGCGATGAACAGGTCGACGTCCCCGTCGCCGTCGAAGTCGGCCGCACGGGCGCACCCCGCCGAGTCTCGCACGTCGGGGAGCGCGGCCTCATCGCGCGTGAAGCGCTCATGGCCGTCGTTGCGATAGAGGCGGTCTCGCAGCTCTGCGTCGCCCGCGGGGCGATGCGCCCCGCCGCTGGTCACGATCAGGTCCTGGTCGCCGTCCCCGTCGTAGTCGAGCCAGCACGCGCCGACGTCTTCGCAGTTTGCGTCCGGCGCCAGGCCCCATGGGCCGAGGATCTCGTCCCAACGTTCCAGCGGAGCTTCGCGCCATGTGAAGAGGGCGCCCGGGCGTCCGGTCGCACCGCCGACGTAGACCAAGCGTCCGGAGGCTGCGAGCGCTGGTCCGAGCCGCGACACGGCTGCCGGCAGCAGCGGCTGCGCGACGTATTCGTCGAGCCCGTCCTCACGGTGGATGAAGGGAGGCGCCTTGGCTGCCTCGAAGAGCGTCGACGGAGGTCGGGCGCTCGGGCGTGTGAGCGGCGGCGGCGCGCCGGGCTCTGTGATCACAGCCACGCTCCCGGCGGCGACGCGCTCAGGCTCGGTCACGTGCCCCGACGGCCAGCGCACCGAGAGCGTCGCAGCTGGCGCGTCGCCGAGGCCGAAGTGCAGCTCGGGCGGCTGGCCCGACAGGTAGCCGCGCGACAGCGACATCTCTCGCACCAGTCGTCGACCGTCAGGCAGCTCGGCGGTGACCCGCGCGCCGCAGCCGTAGCCCTCGCTGTGCTGTCCGCGGAGTCTCACGATCAGCCCTCGTTCGCCATCGCTGAGGTTCTCGTAGAGCGCGCACGGCTCCTCGAAGTTGTTCACCAACACATCGAGGTCTCCGTCCCCGTCGAAATCGGCGAGCACGGCGCCGTGCGAGACGGCCTCCAGGTCGAGGCCCCAGTCGGCGCCGGTCTTTGCGAAGCGGAGCTCGCTGCCGCCGACGTTGCGCAGCGCGAGGTTCTTCTCCGGGACCTTGCCGACGTTCTGGATCAGCTGGATCGCGGCCTGCTGCTGGCCCTGCCGCCACAGCGCGGCCACTCGCAGCTTGAGGTCGGGGTCGGTGTCGAAGCGCGCGATGCCGTTGGTGGCGAACAGGTCGCTCCAGCCGTCGTTGTCGAGGTCGCCGAACAAGACCGACCAGGTCCAGTCGGTGCTGGCGACGCCGGCGAGCTTGGCCGCCTCTTGGAAGCGGCCGTTGCCAGTGTTGAGCAGCAGCGCGTTGCGCATGACCTGCGGCGGGTCGCTGTGCATGAGCACGGGGCGCTCCTCGTCCATGTCGCCCATGAGCACCTTCGCCTTCTCATGCGTGGTCATGCTCATGTCGGCGACGATTAGGTCCAGGCGCCCGTCCCCGTCGACGTCGGCCGCGTCGGAGCCCATGCCGTAGTAGGCGGTGTGCGGCACGACCTCACGGGTCACGTCGCGGAAGGTGCCGTCGCGCTGGTTCTGATACAGGGTGTCCGGCGTCTCCAGGTCGTTGGCGACGTAGAGGTCTAGGTAGCCGTCGTCGTCGTAGTCGAACCAGGTCGCGGAGAGCCCCCTGCCCCGGTCGGCGATGCCAGCGCTCGCGGTGACGTCGACGAAGCGTCCGCCGACGTTGCGCAGCAACCGGTCGGGCTGGCCGGCGGTGTAGCGGCGACCGCGGAAGGTGAAGAAGTGCTCATCGCCTGCTCCGACCGCGCCCGGCGCGGCGAAGGCGCTGCTCGACGGCACCATCTCGCGCGCGGCGCGGCGCGTGTCCGCCGGCGGCCGGAACCCGTCGAGCACTTCGGGGGTCAGCGCCCAGCCGGCGTGCAAGGCGCGGTTGGTCAGCAGGTAGAGGTCGAGCGCGCCGTCGCAGTCGTAGTCCGCGAACGCCGCCATCGTCGACGCGGCGACCAGGTCGAGCCCGAATGAGGCGGCGTCCTCGATGAAGGTGCCGTCACCTTGGTTGACGTAGAGGAGGTTCTTCGCCTCGACGTTGCAGACGTACAGGTCGAGGTCACCGTCGCCGTCGACGTCCGCGAAGCTCGCGCCGCTGCCCCAGGCGGCCCCGCCGTCCACCTCGCCAGCCGCCGCAGTCACGTCCTCGAACTGCAGCGGCGCGACCTGCCGGAACAGCTTGTTCGCCCCGTCTTGCGAGATCAGGTACGCGTCGAGCAGGCCGTCGGCGTCGTAGTCACCGACGGCCATGCCCGCGCCGTTGGTCAGGTAGGTGTAGCGGTTCTCCGGGCGTAGCTCGTTGCGGAAGGCGAGCCCCGACTCCGACCCGGGCACCCGGCGAAAGCGGGGGGATCCATCGGTGCGGGGCCGCGGCGCTCGGAGCGCTTGGGCCGCGAGGCCACCGGGCGCGTAGTCGGACGGCTCCCCGCCGCAGCCAGCGAGCGCCGCCGCCAGCAGCGCGACGCGCCGCGTCAGTATCTGCCTCCGCACCATGCGCTGACTATCGCATGAAGGGCGTCGCGCGCAAACAGGCGGGCGCCGCCGCGCGCGCCTCGCACGAGTTGCGCTTGCATGGCGGCGGTCTGTGAAGACAGTGCTGGCAGATGCCTCGACTCACGCTGCGCAGCCGTCCGACGATCTACGTGCTGGCGATCCTGGTCGGCGCGGTCGCTGGCGCTGGCGCGCTGCTGTTCGAGTACGGCGCGGCCTGGGTGGTCCGGATCGCGCTGGTCGGGGTCGCAGGCTACGCCCCGGAGGGTCCGCGGGGCGAGGTCGAGCTCATCGAAGACCACGGCAGCCACGTCATCACCTGGTGGTGGCTGCTGCTCCTGCCCGCCATCGGGTGCTTTCTGAGCGCGCAGCTGTCGCAGTGGTTCGCGCCCGAAGCAAAGGGTCACGGCACCGACGCGGCGATCGACAGCTACCACCAGGGCGGCGGGCGCGTCCGCGGGCGTGTCCCGATTGTCAAAGGCATCTGCAGCGCGCTGACGCTCGGCTTCGGCGGCAGCGGCGGAAAGGAGGGGCCGATCGCGCAGATCGGCGCGGGCTTCGGCTCGCTCCTTGGCCAGCGCCTGGGACTCAGCGATCGCGCGTGCCGGACGCTGCTCGCCGCGGGGATGGCCGGCGGGGTCGGCGCGATCTTCCGCGCGCCGTTCGCCGGGGCGCTGTTCGCTGCAGAGATCTTGTATCGAGACGCCGAGCTCGAGAGCGAGGCCGTGATCCCGGCGTTCTTGTCGTCGGCGACGGCCTACTGCGTGTTCTGTGGCTGGCTCGGTGAGTTCGGCGTGCTGTTCGAGCTCGGCGCAGGGTTCGAGTTTGACAACGTCTCTGAGATGTTGCCCTACACGCTGCTGGCGCTGGTGCTGTTGCCCGCGACGTGGTTCTACGTCCGCTGCTTCTACGCGACGGAGCGCCTGCTCGGCCGCTTGCCCCTGCCAAAGGCTGCGACCGCCGCGGTCGGCGGCCTGCTCACGGGCGCGGTAGCGCTCTGCGCGTGGTCGCTGATCGACGATGACCGCGCGCTGTCCGTGCTCAGCAGCGGCTACGGGGTGTTGCAGCAGACCCTCGACGGCCACGTCGCGGGTTGGAGCGGAGTCGCGCTGCTGGCGCTGGTCGCGATCGGTAAGGTCTTGGCGACGTCGTTCACGATCGGCGCCGGCGGCAGCGCGGGGGTGTTTGGGCCGAGCATGGTGATCGGCGGCGCCGTCGGCGGCGCGGTCGGGATGATCTGCTACGAGCTCGGCTTGGTCGAGAACCCAGCGTGTCTGTGCATCGTCGGCATGTGCGGATTCTTCGCGGGCGCCGCCAAGACCCCGATCTCGACCATCGTCATGGTGACGGAGATGACCGGCAGCTACCAACTGCTGCTGCCTGCGGTGTGGGTGTGCGGGATCACGTTCGTGCTCTCCGGCCGCGTCGCGCTCTACCAGAAGCAGGTCCCCAACCGCGCGCTGTCGCCCGCGCACAAGGGCGAATATGTAGAAGCGCTGCTCGAGGATATGACGGTCGCAGACATCTTCGAACCGAGCGACGTGGAGACGGTCGGCCCGACCATGCCGCTGCGGGACATCGTCCGGGTGATCGCGCGCAGCCGACAAGATTACTTCCCGGTGATCGATGACGGCGCGTTCGTCGGCATGGTCTCGGCGCATGACGTGCGCGAGCACACGTTTGATCAGGAGATCTACCGGCTCGCCATCGCGTCGGACATCATGTCGACCCCGCCGGTCGTGGTGCGGCCCGGGGACGACCTCCACAAGGCCTTGGAGACGTTCGACTCGATCTGGATCGACGAGCTCCCGGTGGTCGACGCCAATGACCCCGACCGGGTCTTGGGCCGCCTGCGGCGCCGCGAGATCAACCGCGCCTACACCAAGAAGCTCAGAGACCTCCGCGCGCTGCAGCAGGAGCAGCAAGAGGACTGACGTGCTCGGCCTCTTCGTGGAGCGGCTGTGGACAGACCCGCATACGTTCATCTACGTCGTCGTCACGGTGGTGTTCAGCGTCACCCTGCACGAGCTCGCGCACGGCTACGCGGCGCTCCGGCTCGGCGATCTGACCCCCAAGCGGAGCGGGCATTGGACCTGGAACCCCTTGGTGCACATGGGCGGGCCGTCCGTGGTCATGCTGCTGCTCTTCGGCGTCGCGTTCGGGGCCATGCCCGTGGACCCGAGCCGCCTGCGCGGTCGCTGGGCCGAAGCCGCGGTCGCGGCCGCTGGCCCCCTCATGAACTTGCTGCTGGCGCTCATCGTCACGGCGGCGCTGGCGGGTTGGCAGCTCGCGGGCGGCGGCGCAGCGGCGGGCGTCATGCAGGAGAACCTGCGCCAGTTCCTCTTCGTCTTCGCGGTCATCAACGTGGCGCTGTGCATGTTCAACCTGCTCCCCGTGCCGCCGTTTGACGGCGCCCACGTGCTCGGCGGGTTGGTGCCGGCCTATCGCCGCTGGCTGCAGTCGGTGCGGGACCCGCGCGTCTTCCTGTTGGTGCTGGTCCTGGTCTTCGTTGGGATGGGGCAGGTTGAGGGCGGGATCACGGCGCCCGCCGCGGCGTGCGTCAACGAGCTGCTCGCTGGGATCTACGCCCTCGCCGGACGCTGACTGTCGCCAGGATGCGGCCGGGCTCGAGACCCCAACCAGGAGTCCTCAGGTGCTGGAAAAGATGTTTGGACTTTGTTCGGGTTCTGGTTACCCTACCAACATGCGCCCGAGGGCGTGACCAAACGACGATCCCTTGGGAGGGGTATCTACGATGAAATCGAAGGCAGGGACAAAGGCCGGGGACGGCAAGGCGAACAAGCAGGAATCAATGAAGGCGGAGGCGCTGTCAGACGCGCTGGCCTCGATCCATAAGAGCTACGGCGACGGCTCGATCATGCGCATGGGCGAGCAGACCGTCACTCCGATCGACGGGATCTCGACGGGGTCGCTCGGTTTGGACCTGGCGACAGGCGGCAAGGGCTTCCCTCGCGGTCGCGTGATTGAGGTCTACGGGCCTGAGTCGTCCGGC
>JAYYEE010000277.1:0-7906 GCA_036160175.1 Planctomycetota bacterium | reverse complement strand
TGCCGACGCAGCCCCTGCCAGCCGGTCGGTTGATCGAGGTGCGATGGTCGGCGCCGACGACCCTGCTGGGTAAGGGCGACGCGATCGGGGCTACGGCCTTCCGGCCTGAGTGACGCATACGCCGCTGCGGTGGGCGGCAGGTCATCCCGGCCCGCCAGTCCCATGGCGGCCTAAGAAAGCAGTATGCTCTTCCCAGCCAGAGCGAGGGGGTCACCAGGGGTCCACTCGTTTCGCGCCCGCTTCATCCCCGTGTCTTCGCTGTCGGCAGTCTTTGTTGGGTCAGACACCCTCTTGCTCCAGTGCGTCGAAGAGTGGCGCGCGCAAGGGCACGAGGTCGCGATGGTCGTAACGGACGCGCCTCGCATCGCCGCCCACTGCGCCGACATCGACGCGCCCTGCGCTGTAGCGCAAGCCGACCTAGGCGCGCAGCTCGCCGGGGTGTCGTGCGACTACCTGTTCGCGGTGACTTGGTTCAAGCTCTTGCCAGAATCGGTGTTGCGGGTCCCTCGGGTCGCTGCGGTCAACTTCCACGACGGCCCCTTGCCGCGCTACGCCGGCCTCAACGCGACCTGCTGGGCGCTGCTCAACGGCGAGGCTGAGCACGCGGTCACGTGGCACGTGATTCAGCCGCAAACCGACGGCGGCGACGTGCTGGTCCAGTCGTCGTTCGCGATCGGTGCGGACGACACGGCGTTCACGCTCAACGCGCGGTGCTTCGACCACGGCCTCCAGAGCTTCGCGGAGCTCGGTCGGCTGCTGGCGACGGGGCGCGCGCAGCGCTCCCCGCAAGACGTTGCCATGCGGACCTACTTCGGTCGCGATCGGGTGCCCGACGCGTTGGGGGTGCTCGACGTGCACGGAGACGTCGATGAGGTGGTGCGGGTCGTCCGCGCGCTTGACCACGGCGGCTACCCAAACCAGTTGACCGCGGCGAAGCTGCGCGTGCCCAGCGGCTTCGTCGCGCTGCGCCGTGTCGAGCGCCTCCCGCCGAGCGGGGCGGCGCCCGGGACCGTGACTGCGGTTGACGCTGTCGGCGTGCAGGTCGCCTGCGCAGGCGGCGACGTCAGGTTTGAGGGGATCGTCAGCCTTGATGGAGCGGCCCTGTCTAACGACGCGCGCGAGCTCCTCGGCCTCGTCGTCGGCGCGAGCCTGCCAGCGGTGGCGGCGGCGCAGCGCGCGCAGTGGGTGGCGCTCGGCGCCGCGGCAGCCCGCGCCGAGCACGAGTGGCTCGCAGACCTCGCGCGCTGCGCGCCGCTGCCGATTCCGGGCGGGAGACCCAGCGGCGCGGCGCTCCGCGTCGACGAGCTGCCGCTCGACGCGGCGGGCGCAGATGAGCTCGGCGCGACAGCGCTCGCGGTCGCGTTCCTGCTGCGAGACGCGGGCGCGCGGATCGCAGATATCGGCTACTGGGACGCCGCCGCGCGCGACCTGGCGAGCAGCGCGGACGGCCTCGCCATGGTCTGTCCGCCCACGCGGTTCGCGCTCGTTGAGAACGCGACGGTGCAGCAAGCGCTGGAGTCGATCGTCGCGGCCTTCTCGGTCGCTTCGGTGCGTGGCCCGCTGCTCTCGGAGCTGCCGGCGCGGCGCCACGACGTCGTCAAGGACCCCGAGAGCGTCAAGGCTCCGGTGCGGGTCACGCGCGGCGTAGAGCTGCCCGTGACGCCTGGGACGATGACGGTGGCGGTCGACGCGGAGGGCGCCGCAGTGCTCCGCTACGACGCGGCGGCGCTGGATCGGGCCGACGCCGAAGCGTTGGCCGCGCGGTTCGCGGTGTTCGCGCGCGCGGCGTCCCGGGACCCGGACCAAGAGCTCTCGGCGACGCCATTGCTCGATTCGGAAGAGCTCGAGCGCTTGCTCTACGCCTGGAACGACACGGCGGCCGGGTCCGCCAGTGAGCCGTGCATGCACCGGCAGTTCGCGGCCGCGGCGGCGGCGCACGGTGACCGCGTCGCGCTCCGTTGCGGCGGACACGAGCGCACCTACGCAGCGCTCGCAGAGGAGATCGAGCAGCTCGCGGGCTTGCTGCATGCGCGCGGCGTGCGCGCTGGCGACCGCGTCGGCGTCTGCACCCAGCGAGGCTTCGGGATGGTGACCGCGGCGCTGGCCGCGCAGCGCTGCGGCGCGGCCTACGTGCCGCTCGACCCAGACTACCCGCGCGACCGCGTCGCCTTCATGGCGACCGACGCGGAGCTCGCTGCGCTGGTCGTCGACGGTGCGGGCGCGGCTGCGGCGCCGGAGGTGCCGTGCCCGATCATCGACCTCGAGGCGGACCGCGCGGCGATCGCGGCGGCGGCGCCGCCGGTCGAGGACCCTGCGACTGGCGATGACCTCGCCTACATGATCTACACGTCGGGGTCGACGGGTCGGCCGAAGGGCGTGATGGTGCGGCACCGAAACGTCACGAACTTCTTCGTCGGCATGGACGGCCTGCTCGGCGGCGAGGCTGCGGGGACGTGGCTCGCGGTGACGAGCTTGTCATTCGACATCTCCGTGCTGGAGCTGTTCTGGACGCTCTGTCGCGGCTTCACGGTGGTGATCCACCGGGACGTCACCGCCGCGTCGGCTGCGCCGTCGGCGTCGCGCGCGATCTCCTTCAGCATGTTCTACTTCGCGAGCGACGAGGGCGAGCACAGCGAGGACAAGTACCGGCTGCTGATCGAAGGCGCGAAGTTCGCCGACCAAAACGGCTTCGAGGCGGTCTGGACGCCGGAGCGGCACTTCCACGCCTTCGGCGGGCTCTACCCGAACCCCGCGGTCACCGGCGCGGCCCTCGCGACGATCACCGAGAACGTGAAGATCCGCGCCGGGTCGTGCGTCGCGCCGCTGCACCACCCGGTCCGGATCGCCGAGGACTGGGCGCTGGTCGACAACCTGTCGCGCGGACGCGTCGGCATCGCGTTCGCCGCCGGCTGGCACGGCCGCGACTTCGTGCTGCGTCCCGAGAACTTCGAGGACCGCAAGGGTGCGTTGATCCGGACGATGGAGCAGGTGCACGCGCTGTGGCGCGGCGAAGAGCTCGAGTTTGAGGGACACGACGGCGCCAAGCACAAGGTCCGAACCCTGCCGCGACCGGTGCAGGAGGACCTGCCGACCTGGGTCACGGTCGCCGGCAACCCGGAGACCTACCGCCTCGCCGGCGCGTCGGGCAGCCACGTGCTGACGCACCTGCTCGGCCAGAGCCTCGAGGAGCTCGACAAGAAGCTCGACATCTACCGGCAGGCGTGGCGCGACTCTGGCCGCGAGGGCGACGGCCACGTCACGCTGATGCTGCACACGTTCGTCGGCGAGGACGCGGACGAGGTGCGAGAGCTCGTGCGGGAGCCGATGAAGGGCTACCTGCGCTCCAGCCTCGACCTGGTCAAGCAGGCGGCGTGGTCGTTCCCCGCGTTCAAGAACCGTGTCGACGAGCCGGGTGAGATGGACGCGCTGCTCAACGGCGGCCTGACGCCGGAGGACTTCGACGCGCTGCTCGACTTCTCGTTCGAGCGCTACTACCAGCAGAGCGGCCTGTTCGGCACGCCCGAGAGCTGCGTCGCGATCGTCGACCGGCTGCGCGCGCTGCAGGTCGACGAGATCGCCTGCCTCATCGACTTCGGGGTCCCGACGGCGGACGTGATGGCGAGCCTGCCGCACCTCAATGAGCTGAAGCGACGCTGCGACGAGCGGTCGGCCGCGGGCGTCGCGCTGCAAGCGGAAGACGCCGCGACCATCCCGGCGCTGATCGAGCGACACGGCGTGACGCACTTCCAGTGCACGCCGTCGATGGCGAGCATGCTGCTGCACGACCCCGCTGCCCTCGGCGCCTTCGGGCGGCTGGAGCACATGTTTGTGGGCGGTGAGGCGCTGTCGAAGGAGCTCGCTGGCCGCTTGCGGGGCGCCGCGCGGCAGCTCCACGACGTCTACGGGCCGACCGAGACCACGGTCTGGTCGACGGCGTGGACGGTTGGCGACGAAGACCCCGTCCCGATCGGTCGACCGCTGGCGAACCAGCAGGTCTACGTGCTCGACCCGAACCGTCAGCCGGTCGCGACCGGGGACGTCGGCGAGCTGTGGGTCGGCGGCGACGGCGTCACGGCTGGCTACTTCAAGCGGCCAGACCTGACCGAGCAGCGCTTCCGACCGGACCCGTTCCGCGCCGTCGACGGCGCGCGCATCTACCCGACCGGGGACCGCGTCCGCTGGCGCGCGGACGGCGTCCGTGAGTACCTCGGCCGCCGGGACACGCAGGTGAAGGTCCGTGGTTATCGCATCGAGCTCGGCGAGGTCGAGGCGGCGCTGACGCTGCATCCTGACGTCGCGGAGGCCGTCGTGGTCGCGCGCGGCGACGGCGAAGACGCGCGCTTGGTCGCCTACGTGGTGCAGGCGGGCGCGGCGCCGGCGGCAGATGAGCTCCGCGCGCAGCTGCGCGCCGCGCTGCCAGAGTTCATGGTGCCGAGCGCCTTCGTGGCGCTGTCGGAGCTGCCGCGCACGCCCAACATGAAGGTGGACCGCAAGGCGCTGCCCGAGCCTGGCGCGGTCGCGGCGCCCGCGCCGCGTGAGCTCGCGGCTGCTGCCGACGACACCGAGGCCGCGATCCTCGCCATCTGGCGAGAGTCGCTCGGTACGGACGACGTCGGCGTCGAAGACAACTTCTTCGACTCGGGCGGCCACAGCATCCTCGCGGTCAAGGTGCACCGCGCGGTGACGCAGCGGCTCGACGTCGACCTCGCGGTGACCGACCTGTTCCGGTTTACGACCGTGCGCGCGCTGGCGGCGCACCTCCGCGCGGGGGCGTCGGCGCCGACCGCCGCGCAGCAGGCCTCAGCGCGGGCGAAGGCCCGCCGCAACATCTTGCGGCGACGCTAGCCGCCGACAGCCGGTCGCCATCGCAGGCTGCTGACGCGCGCGCGCGTCGCGAAGCTGGCGATCCCGAGCGGTCGGCTCAGCTCGACCTCTGGCCGCAGCGAGAGCCGCTTGCCGGCGATCGGGACGTCCATCAACACGGCGTCATCGATCCACACGGTGACGCGCGCGCTGCGCACCTGCAGCAAGACGCAATACTCACGGCCGGTCTCGAAGCTGAACAGGCGCTTGGACTCGTTGCTAGAGGCGTCCTCGCCGTCGAGGCTGGAGAGCCCGCACAGGCTGCCGCCCCAGCCGCCGAGCACCAGCGTCAAGAAAGCGTCGCCGACGGGGAACGTCAGCCCGCAGAAGAAGTCTGTGCCCTCGACGCGCGCGGCCGTGACCTCGAGGTCGTAGTCGCCGCTCGGCGGGGCGCCTGTCCACGTGAGCCCGGTCATCGGGCTGCCGTAGTCGAACTCGACCGCGCCGTTGACGACCGCGACTTCACCCTCGCCGCCGAAGTTGGTCGCCGTCCAGCCTGCCGTCCCGCCGTCGATGAGCTCGGTCCACGGCGCCGTCGGCGCTGCGCACGCGGTGAGCGTCAACAGCAGCGCGATATAAGTGCGGCGCATCACTTGCCGGTGAGCACGGGGCTCGTGCTCTGCTTGAGGAAGAGGATCGCCATGGCGTTGCGCTCGATGTCTTCGTCGGCGCCCAGCTCCCCGGGCCAGTCGCCGTTCTCGAGCTGCGTCAGCACCAGCATCATCGCGCCTTCGAAGTACCAGTCACGGTCCTGGATCAACGCGACGCCGCTCAAGAGCGCCGCGCGCTCGAGCCCATAGAGGTAGTAGTAGAGCCAGCGCTGCTGCCGGATCATCGCGCCAGGGTGGTAGCGCACCGTCATGTTCTCGGCGAGCCACGCGAAGCCGTCGTTGCGCGCGCGTGAGGCCTCGCTCTGCAGCTTGCGGCGCTTGACCTCCTCGTAGTCGAGCAGGGCCGCTTGGCAGATGGCGAGCCCCGTGATGCCGGCGCAGGTCATGCTGCCCCAGATGCCGTTCTCTGCGCCGCTGTGCTTCGGGTTGATGTAGCTCCAGCCGTTAGCGCGGCTGGACGACGTCGCGACCGTGACCTTCGCCTCCGGGTCGAACTGCAGCTTGTTGTGCGTCCGATAGTCCATCAGCTGCACGGTCAGCTTCTCGCCGTCCTCTTGTTGGACGTCGAGCAGGTGGTTGGCGGCGGCTTCCCAGATGGTCGGGGTGACCTCGATGCCGCAGAGGTGCGCGGCGTAGAGGCCGAGCAGGCCGTACTGGTGCAGCGAGTTGTCGAAGCGGCCGCCGCGGACGTAGTTGAACCGCACCAAGTAGCCAGGGTCGACGCGGGTGTCGATGTTCTGGAGCAGGCGGTCGGTCCACTTCTGCATCAACGCCTTGTCGTCGTCGGGCACCGCGCGCTTCTGCGGGCGGTCGATGGAGCCCGAGCGCAGCAGGCTCATCTCCGTCGCCGGCTGGTAATAGCTCTCCAGCGCCATCAGCGCGTTGCCGAGCGTGTAGGTGTCGATCAACGGGCGCTTGCGCAGTTCGGCGAGGCAGCGCTGGAGGACCTCGTCCTCTTTGGGGATGCCGCCCTTGATCATCGAGAGCAGGCCGATCGCGAGTCTGCCAGAGTTGTAGCTGCGCGCGGCCTTGGGGCCGTTGGACTTGAGGAACTGGCCTTCGTTCGGCTTGGCCAGCAGGTCGCGCATGCGCTTGGTGCCCTTCTCGATGGCGCGCTTGACGAGCAGACGGAAGGCGGTGTCTTGGTTCTCGTGGGTGGTGGTGAGCTTCCAGGTCTCATCTTGGACGAGCCCGCCGACGACGTCTTTGAAGCCCTCGCCGCTGGTGATGGTGCCGGTGAGCTTGGTCTCGAAGGCGGCGACGCGCGTGCCCTCCGGGCGGACGTCCAGACGCCGGCGGATCACGAGGTCCCCTTCGAAGCCGTGGTGGATGAAGCGCAGCACCGTGCTCTGCATGTAGCGCTTGCTGTCCTTGCCGCGGTCGGGCTCCTTGGCGGTCTTCAGTTTGACCGTGATCGTCTGCCAGCCGAGCTCGTCGACTGGGCGCGCGCGCCCGCGGATCTTGAGGTCGCCCAGCTCCCACATGCGCTGCGCGTCCAGCTTGATCGCGCCGCCCAGCGGGCCGCAGCTGAGGTCGGTCGCGACCCACCAAGCGACCTCGCGGAGGTCGACCGGGCGGTGGACGACGCGCTGCCGCTGGTCGTCGAGCTCGCCCTGAAGGAGCATCGCCGGCGCGCGGTAGGGGGCGAACAGCGCGCGGCGCACGCGGTTGGCTTGGTCGCGCTCGGCCCGCAGCGCCTTCTTCAGGTCGTCGACCCGGCGCTGCCCGCGCGCGAGCTTGGTGAAGTACTTCACCGACACGTCGAGGTACTGCGCGCCGCCGATGTTGGTGCACTTGACCGCGAGCACGTTCTCGCCGCGCTGCCACGCGTCGAGCGCCCTGCCGGTGACGAAGTACTCCCGGCCCGCGCCGTAGCCGTCGTCGGCGACGATCATCTCGCCGTTCAGCCAGATCCGCACGCCGTCGTCGTGATCGAGCTGGAGCCACAGCGCCTTGGGCTTGGTGCGGCCGAGGTCCACCTTGGTCCGCAGGCAGCAGGCCTCCGACTTCCAGGCCGTGTGGTGGTGGCCCGTCTTGCTCGGATCGCCGAAGCCGCCGGCGCCGACGAACCACCCGGAGTCGTCGTAGCTGGGGAGGTGGAAGTCCTTCGGGACCTCTTTCAGCGTGCTCTGGAAGTAGCGCCACTTGTGGGGCGTCGGCGCGCGTCCGCCGCGCACCGCGACCAGCGGGCGATACTTGGACGGCGGCGCGGTCACCTCGAACCGCTGCGTGACGCGGTCGAAGACGTGCGCGCCCCGCGTCGGGATGTCCCAGGACATCTGCTGGCCGGTGGACGCCGCCGCGAGCGTGAGCGTCAGGAGCGAGGTGAGGGTGCGGTTCATCAGATCACCCGCCGAAGTTGAGGCCGCATTCAGGACAGCGGGTGACGCCGGTGGTCGCGAACGTCGCCAGGCACGCCGGGCACTGCGTCT
>JAYYEE010000276.1:0-3369 GCA_036160175.1 Planctomycetota bacterium | reverse complement strand
GGGTCGGTCTTGTCGGCGTCTGCGCGGTGGTTGGCGATGTGGATCATCGCGACCATGTGCGCGAAGGCACGGCGAGCGACCTGGTCGATTAGGGCGAAATCGGTCTGGGTGGCGGACGTCATGGTCAAACGGTCTGGGCGGTGGGTTGCAGCCCTGTGAAAGTAGGTCTTCCCGGCTTGGGTTGCCACACCTGGGTGCCGCCTCGAGCAGGATCTTGGCCTTGTGAAGAAGGGGCCCGATCCTTTGCAACGCTATGTCGTGAAGCCGCTAAGCGCACACGTCGTCGAGCTGGCCGGTGCTGTCCGCGAACCGGTCGACGTCGACCCCCAGGCGCTGAAGCAGGGTGACGTAGAGGTTCGACAGGGGCAGGTCTTCGTAGTCGAACTCGCGCTGCCAGGGCTCGGTGCCACCGCTCCACGACCCGCCGAACACATTCTCGCCCGCGTAGTTGAGGTAGCGGCCGTGGCGGAGGCCCATGTGCTCGGCGCCGAACAGGATCAACGGATAGTTGCGCGACAGGTGGAACGCGCTCGACGCCGACCCGAAGAGGACCATCGTGTTGTCGAGCATCTTGCCGTCGCCGCCGGCCTCTGGCGTCTGCCTCAGCTTGTCCAAGAACCGGAACAGCTCCTCGCTGAGGAACCGGCAGTAGAGGCCGAAGTTCTTCCAGCCGCCTGGCTTCTTGGTCTCGTGCGAGAGCTGGTGCGCGAGCGGGAACCCGATCGCGCGCGAGAGGTAGTCGCTGATGCCGACGCTGTTTTCACGGCCGATCTGGTAGGTGACGACGCGCGTCGAGTCGGTCTGCAGCGCCAGGAACATGAGGCCGAACATCGCCTGCAGGTAGTTGCGCGAGTCCTCGGGGCCGACCTCGAGCTGCAGGTCGTGGCGGTCGACCTTCGGCAGCGGCACGTCGACCCAGCGCTTGGCCTTCTGCACCTGCTGCTCGGTGGCGCGCACTGCGTCCAAGTAGTCGTCGAGCGAGGCGCGGTCGTGGCCGCTCAGCCGCTCGCGCAGCGCGCGCGCGTCTTCGAGCAGGTCGTCCAGCGCGGACTCGTCGAGCGCCAGCCGGCGCGCGGCGTCCTCGTCGCTGGTAACAAACAGCGCGTCGAAGATCTGCTTGGGCTTATGCGCTGCTGGGATCGCGCGGCCCTGGCGGTCGAACGACAGCGTGTGCGCGCCGCGGGCCGTGCCGGTGCCGCCGTCGGTCGACATCACCAGCGACGCGAAGCGCGTCTCATGGCCGACGCGCGCCGCGAGCTCCTGGTCGAGCGAGATCGAGTTCTTGTAGTCGTCGCGGGCGCCGGTGTCGGCGCCGGTCAGGAACTGGTCGGCGTTCGAGTGCCCGTGCACCGCGCGCACCCTGGGGTGCGACAGCCCCGAGAGGATCGTCATGCGCTCCCGGAGCGCCGCGAGCGGCTCGAGGCACTTGGTCAGCCGGTAGTCGCGGCCGCTGCCGTGGGGGAACCACGACCAGTCCTCGTGGGCGGGGTCCTCGGGCAGCGGCATCGGCACGCCGTCGGGCTGATACGCGCAAACAAAGCGCTTGGGGCGGTCGACCTTTTGGCCGCCGAACGACTCGAAGCACGGCAGCGCCAGCGCTGCGGCGGTGCCGCGCAGGAAGCGGCGGCGGTCCAGCTTGTCGAGGTCGATCTTCATGTCGCTCGTCTCAGCGCGCGGCGAACAGGTCGCTCGCCGCGATCACGCGGATCATCGTAGCAAGTCCGTCGCCTCGGCGTCGCACCTCAGCCGTCAGCTCGTCGATCGCGGCGAGGTCAGAGAAGGTTAGCGGCCGGCCGAGCGCGAAGGTGGTGAGCTTGCGCACCATGGCGCGGACCAGCTGGTCCTGCCGGTGGAGCAGCAAGAAGCGCTTGAGGCCGTCCATGCCCTCGAGCCGCTGGTCGTTGTAGAGCACGCCCAGGGCCTCGACCGGCTCGCCGTCGATGGCGTCGCGCCAGCCGCCGACCGCGTCGTAGTTTTCGAAAGCGAGGCCCCAGGGGTCGATCTTCTGGTGGCACGAGCGGCACGCCGCTTGGTTGCGGTGGTCCTCGATCCGCTCGCGGAGCGTCATCTGGGCGATGCGCGGGTCCGCTAGGTCGATCTCAGGCACCGCGGCGGGCGGCGGCGGCGGGGGGTCGTCGAGCAGGCGTTCGAGCATCCAGACGCCGCGCTTGAGCGGGTGTGAGTCAGCGCCGTCCGAGTTCATCGCGAGGATGCCGCCTTGGGTGAGCAGGCCGCCGCGGCGGTGCTCGGGGCGCAGCGCGACCGCACGCAGCTCGTTGCCGACGACCGCGTCGGTGCCGTAGTGCGCGGCGAGGCGCTCGTTGGCCATCGCGAAGTCGGAGTGCACGAAGTCGAGCACGCTGCGGTCCTCCTGCAGCAGCTGCTCGAAGAACGCGATCGGCTCGCGCTGCATGGCCTCGTGCAGCGCCGCGTCGAACTGCGGGTGCGCCTTCGGGTCGACCTTGAGGTAGTCCAGCAGCGCGAGGTTGAGCCACTGGCGCACGAAGCGCTGCGCGAACCGCGCCGCTTTCGGCGCGGCCAGCATGCGCGTGATCTGCGCGTCCAGGCCGGCACGGTCGCGGAGCCCGCCGTCCTGCGCTGCCCGCAGCAGCGCCTCGTCGGGCGTGCTGCACCACAAGAACAGCGCCAGCCGCGTGGCCAGCTCGTGGTCGGCGAGGCGGCCTTCGTCTGCCGCGGTCGACAGGTAGAGGAAGTTGGGCGAGGCGAGCGCGGACGCCATCACCTCGATCAGGGCCTGCTCGGCGGTCTCGCAGCTGCCGCGGAGCGAAGCGAACAGCGCGACCTTGCGCCGAAGCTCACGCGTCGTCGGCGGTCGCCGCCATGCGCGCGTCAAGAACGCTTCGAGCGTCCGCTCGGCATAGCCTTCCTCGAGCCGCATTTGTCGCTTCGGCAACAGCGCCGTGTGGGTCTTTGGCGGCCACTGCTCGTAGACCGGGGCGGTGACCTCGACGTGTTCGACCAGCAGGTCGGCGCCGGAGCGCGCCGCGTTGTCGACGCGCAGATACTCGGACGGATTGGGCAGGTCGCCCATCTTGTTGATGCCGCGGACCGAGTTGCGCGGGTAGATGGTCGGGATCGGCACGTCCCACGTGTAGAAGCGCGGTGTCTCGGCGGGCGCGTCGATCACGACGTCGGCGTCTCCGAGCACCACGTGGGCGCTGGAGTCGTTGCTCGCTTGCCAGCCGAAGACGAGACGGAGGCGTGGCGGGTTGGCCGTGTCGGCGCCCGTTTGGGCGGCGCGCGCCGCGCGGATCCGAATGCGCATTGTGCCGCGCTCAGGGACGCGGTCCCCGAGCTCGACGCGGATCCCGCGCCGCGGCGGCACGTGGGCGAACGTGGTCCCGACGG
>JAYYEE010000275.1:0-7205 GCA_036160175.1 Planctomycetota bacterium | reverse complement strand
ATCGGTAAGCGCTTCAACTACGTCACCCAGATCCAGTTCTTCCGGGGCCGGTTCGAGTCGGACCGGCTCGGCTCTCTGCTGTTCCCGGTGCTCGTCGGCCTGGTGATCCCCTACCTGCTGATCGGGATCGTCGGCGCTGGCGCCGTGGTCAAGGGCATCTCTGGGGTCCCGACGTGGCTCACAGGCCTGGTCGTCTGCGGCGTCGTGCTCAGCTACATCTTGACGGGCGGCGTGCGCGCGGCCGCGCTCGCCAACGCCGTGCAGACCATCGTGTTCATGCTGGTCGGCGTGCTCGCCTTCACCTTGATCTCGGACTCGCTCGGCGGCGCCGCGGCGGCGACGCAGAACGTCGTCGAGAACGCGCCCCTGCTGCTCGCGCGCGAAGGCACGATCGGCCACCTGCAGTTCCTGACGTACTGCTTCGTGCCGCTGTCGGTCGGCATGTTCCCGCACCTGTTCCAGCACTGGCTGACGGCGCGGAGCGCGAAGACGTTCCGCACCACGGTGATCGCGCACCCCGTGTTCATCATGATCGTCTGGGTCCCGTGCGTCCTGATCGGCGTCTGGGCCGCGGGCGCGGGCGTCGAGGCGCCGGGCGGCAACAGCAACGCCGTGCTGGCCAAGATGGTCGGCATGCAGCTGAAGAACCCGTGGGTCTCAGGCCTGCTGATGGCCGGCATCCTCGCGGCCATCATGTCGTCGCTGGACTCACAGTTCGTCTGCCTCGGCACGATCTTCACTCACGACATCGTCGTGCACCGGACCGGCGATCGCTTCAGCGAGGCGCAGCGGGTCACGCTCGGACGCGTCTTCATCGTCGCGATCGTCGCGGTCACCTACCTGCTGTCGCTGTTCCCGCCGCCGAACGTCTTCGACTTGGCGGTCTGGTGCTTCAGCGGTTTCGCGAGCCTGTTCCCCCTGGTCGTCGCCGCTGTCTACTGGCGCCGCGCGACGGCTGCCGGCGCGATCGCCTCGGTCCTGGTCGCCGGCGGCACCTGGGCGGCGCTGTTCTATGACGGCCTCCTCCGCCCGACCCTCGCAGGCGAGAAGATCGGCGAGGACTATCTGATCGCAGGCATGATGCCCGTGACCGTCATGATCGCGGCCTCGACGACGGCGCTGGTGGTCGTCAGCATGATCACTCGACCGCCATCCGCCGCAACCGTAGGGCGGTTCTTCGACGAATAGGAGCGACCTGACGGCCGGCTCACCGCGCCGTATCCTCGACGCCTAACCGAAATGACGAACGCCGAGCTCGACAGCCACTTCCGCGACATCGTGCGCTGGCACTTCTCGCCTGAGACCGGGACCCCCTATTGGCTCGACTGGGCCGCGCAGGCCGGCTGGAACCCCGCCGAGGAGGTCTCAGGGATCGCCGACCTGACCCGCTTCCCGCACTTCGACGGCGAGCTGCTGCGCACCGAGCCGCACGAGCGCTGGGTCCCCAAGGCCTACCAAGGCCGCCCGTTCACGATCTTCGAGACCGGCGGCACCACGGGAATGCCGAAGCAGCGCATCAGCTGGGACGACTACAAGGTCGACTACGAGCAGTTCTCAGACACGCTGCGCGACGAGGAGTTCCCCAAGGGCGGCTACTGGCTGATGGTCGGGCCGACGGGCCCACGGCGCCTCCGGCTGGCGATCGAACACCTCGCCAACCACCGCGGCTCTTCGTGCTACTTCGTCGACCTCGACCCGCGCTGGGTTAAGAAGCTGATCAAGTCCAAGCAGTTCGACCAGGCCAAGGCCTACATGGCGCACGTCATCGACCAGGCTGTGTCGATCCTGGAGAAGCGCAGCGTCAGCGCCCTGTTCACCACGCCGAAGCTGCTCGAGGAGCTCGGGGATCGCATGTCAATCCCCGACGCCGGCATCAAGGGGGTCTTCTGCGGCGGCACGACGATGGACCCACAGACCACGCGCTTCTTGTGCGAGGAGATCCTCGAGGACCGCGTCGGCTTCGTACCGACCTACGGCAACACGCTGATGGGCCTCGCCGCGCACAAGCCCGACCTCAAGGCCGACAACTACTCGATCACCTACTACGCGCCGCAGCCGCGCGCCTTGCTCCGCTGCGTCGACCCTGAGAAGACCGACGAGGTGGTCGACGTCGACAGCTGGGGCCGCGTCGAGCTGACCACGCTCACCAAGGAGTTCTTCATGCCGCGCTTCTTGGAGCGCGACGAAGCGCTCCGTCGGGCGCCGTGCGAGCAATACGCTTGGGACGGCGTCGGCGAGGTCCGGCCCTTCGGACAGCAGGCGGCGAAGATCGTCGAGGGGGTCTATTGAGCGCGCCCCACATCCCCGTGCTGCGGCACGGCGTCGAGTATGAGAGCCTCGACCAGAGCGAGCTGCGCGGCATCGGCAGCGACGAGGTGCTCGCGCGCATCAGCCAGTCCAACGCCGGCATGATCAAGCGCGACCTCCGGCGCGCTGAGGAGGCCGCCGCGAAGCTCCGCGCCCTAAGCAGCGCGCGTCTGATCGAGATCTGCAAGGAAGCCGGTGAGCGGTTCCTCAACGGCGAGCTGCCGCTCAACCAGCAGGGCGACACGCAGACCGCCGATGAATACGTCGCGACCCTCAGCCGCACCAGCGGCCTGCCGCACGCGCTGGTCCGCCGCAACATGAAGAAGATCTGGACCGTGCTCGACGGCATGGCCGGGATCTTGCGCGGCCTGATGCGCGGCATGGACCCCGCCGTGGTCGAGACCGGCTTCGGTGAGCACTGCGATATCCCTGTCTATTACGCGCCGACCGCGAGCGCGCTCGGCGTGGTGCTCCCGAGCAACTCACCGGGCGTCAACTCGATCTGGATCCCGTCGCTCGCGCTCGGCGTCCCGGTCGTGCTCAAGCCGGGCCGCGAAGAGCCCTGGACGCCGCTGCGCATCATGCAGGCCCTGATCGCGGCGGGGTGCCCGCGCGAGGCGTTCAGCTTCTACCCGACAGACCACGAGGGCTCATCGGTAATCCTCGACCGGTGCGGGCGCGTGCTGTTGTTCGGAGACGAGGCTGTGACCAAGGCCTGGTCGCACGACGCGCGGGTCCAAATTCACGGCCCCGGCCGCAGCAAGGTGATCGTCGGCCCGGACGTCGTCGACGACTGGCGATCTTTCTTGCCGGTGTTGGCGGCCTCGGTCGCGGACAACGGCGGCCGCAGCTGCATCAACGCGTCATCGATCTTCGTGCCGGCGCACGGGCGCGAGATCGCCGCGGCGCTCGCGGAGGAGCTCGCGACGCGCCAGCCGCTGCCCGCTGACGACGACCAAGCCGTGCTCTCGGCCTTCGCCAACCGCAAGTTCGCCGAGTTCATCGACGCCAAGATCGACGAGGACGTCGCCAGCGGCGGCGCCGAGGACCTCAGCCGACAGCACCGCGACGGCCCCCGGCAGCGCGACGTCGACGGCGCCCCCTACCTGCTCCCGACCGTCGTTCACTGCGACAGCGTCGAGCACCCGCTGGCCCGCACCGAGTTCCTGTTCCCGTTCACGTCGGTCGTCGAGGTCTCGCCAGAGCGCCTCGTCTCCGACATGGGCCCCAGCCTCGTCGTGACGGCGATCACCAAGGACGCGCAGCTCATCGACGCGCTGAAGCGCTCCGACTACGTGGATCGCCTCAACCTCGGCCCGGTGCCGACGTCACACGTCGCGTGGGACCAGCCACACGAGGGCAACCTGTTCGAGTTCCTCTACGAGCGCCGCGCGATCCAGCGCGCGGTCGACTGGTAGATGAACGCCCCCGATCACGGGCCGCCGACGAAGATCCTGCGCGGTCGCAGCGCGATGGAGGAGGTCCCCACCATCGTCGACGGGCGCGCCTTCCTCGTGACCGATCGGGGCATCGCCGAGGCTGGGCACGCCGGGCGCCTGCAGCGCGCGCTCGAGGCCGCTGGCGTCGAAGTCAGCCGCTATGACGAGGCCCGCCCTAACCCAGGCGAGGACGACGTCGCCGCGTGCCATGACGCCTATGAGCGCGCGCGCCGCGGCGGCGCGATCGACTGGATCGTCGCGCTGGGCGGCGGCAGCGCCATCGACGTCGCGAAGGGCTGCGCCATGCTGGCCTGCGGCGGCGGGCGCATGGCCGACTACGTCGGTCGCGCTAGCATCCGCGTCACCAACCCAAAGCTCATAGCGGTCCCGACGACCGCGGGGACCGGCAGCGAGACGCAGTCGTTCGCGTTGATCAGCAACCGCGACACGGGTCAGAAGATGGCGTGCGGCGGCACCGCGCCGGTCGTCGCTGTGCTGGACCCGGAGTTGACGCTGACCATGCCTTTGGGCGTCACTGCATGCACAGGGCTCGACACGCTGACCCACGCGGTCGAGGCGTTCGTGACGCGCCGCCGCTCGCCGAGCTCGTGCGCGCTAGCGCTTGAGGCGTTCCAGCTCGCCGAGCGCGCGTTCGAGGCCGTGCTCGACCACCCTGATGACCTGGAGAGCCGCGAGCAGATGCTCGCCGCCTCGGCGCTCGCCGGCCAAGCGATCGAGCAGAGCATGCTCGGCGCCGCGCACTCGATGGCCAACCCGCTGACGCGGCGCTTCGACGTCGCCCACGGCCAAGCCGTCGGCCAAGCCTTGCCTGCCGTGGTCGCATACAACGCCGGTGACCCCCCAACGCGCGGGCTCTACGCCGAGCTCGCACGCGCGACAGAGGTCGCGTCACGCGACGACAGCGACGACGCCGCCGCAGCGGCGCTAGGCCACCGGCTCCGCCAGCTCGTCCAACGCGCCGGGTTCTCTCCGCACGTCGAAGGCGTACCCACGTCGATGGCCAACGAGCTCGCGGCCGAGGCCGCGACCCAGTGGACCGCGCAGTTCAACCCGCGCCCAGTGGACGCCGAAGCGTTCGCGCAGCTCTATCGGGAGATCTTGGCGTGAAGGTCGCCCGCCGCTGGCTCTTCACGGCCGCGCTCGCGGCGACGACCCCCGCTCAGCGCGTGCACCTGCACCCTTCGGGCGCGTTCTTCACGACCTCCGCGACGAGTGAGCGTCGCCCAGAGGAGGTGGCCGTTGTCTCGTTCGGCGCGGGCGAGATCACACCTTCCATGCTCGCCGAGTTCGGCGGCGCGCGCTCGGGTCCACGGATCGTCGAGAACCTCGCGTTCGCGATGGCGCTCGCGCGTGAGTGTGAGGCCCTCAAGCTGGCGCGCAGCGCGCCGACGCTCGCTCGATCGGAGGCTGCCCAACAAGCGACGTCCGACGCCTCGCCAGCGGCTGCCGCCCGCGCGCGGCGCGCGACCGAGGCGCTCCGCGACCTCCGCGTCGCCGCGTTGATCGGCGCAGCGCGGGCGCGAGACGACGGCAGGCTGCGCGAGCTCTTCGAGCACCGCTACGGACGCGGCGGGGTGCGCGTGCAAGTGCGCCACGTGCTGAGCACGACGGCGCGCTCCGCGCCGCAGCCAGCGGCGGAGCGCGCAGCGGCGCTGCGGCAGACGCTCGCCGAAGGCGCCTCGTTCGACGACCTGCTCGCCAAGTCCCACGACCGCGTCACCCGCCGGCTGCTGCGCGACCCCCAGCGCCGCGGCGAGGCAGGGGTGCTGCCGAACTACAACTACCATCGGTTCGGCGACGCGTTCGCAGACGCCGTGCGCGGCCTCGCGGTCGGCGAGGTCTCCGCGCCGGTCACCTCCTCGGTCGGCGTGCACCTGATCCAGCTCGTCGCCCGCACCACGACGCGGCTCGAAGACGTCGCCCCGGCCCTGCGGAAAGAGCTCGCGAGCGGCAAGGCGCGCAGCTCCGAAGTGCTGCGGCTCCGCGCCCGCCTGCTGGACAAATACGGCTTTGCAGCCCTCCCGCGCCCGCCCCGGGCGGCGGTGGCAGATCTCGGCCCCCCGCCGAGCTCCGAGTGGCCGCATTACCGGGGCAACGCGCAGCTGCACGGCGTCTCGGCCGCCGCGATCGGGGACGCGCCGGCGCTGGCGTGGCGCTTCGACACGGAAGGGGACATCTTGTCGTCACCCGTGATCGCGGACGGCGTGGTCTACGTCGGCTCGACCGACAACGCGGTCTACGCGATCGACCTTAGCACCGGCGGGCAGCGCTGGAGGTTCGAGACCAAGGACATGGTCGAGGCGCCGCCGCTGTTCCTAAACGGCCGCGTCTATGTCGGCTCCGCCGACTTCTGCTTCTACGCGCTCAACGCCGCCGACGGCGCGCTCGCGTGGAAGCACGAAACGAAAGACCAGATCCTCGGCGGCGCGAACTGGTTCCGCGACGCGGCTGGGCGCGCGCGGCTGCTCGTCGGCAGCTACGACGCCAACGTCTACTGCTTCGACGTCGACGGCGGTCAGCCGCTCTGGACCTACCAGACCGACAACTACGTGAACGGTTCGCCCGCGATCGCCGGGCGCGAGGCGCTGTTCGGCGGCTGTGACGCCGCGCTGCACCTCGTCGACCTCGAGACCGGCGCGCAGACCGCCAAGGTCGAGCTCGGCGAGGGCTGCCAAGTCGCGGGCTCCGTCGCCATGCTCGGCGACCGCGCCTACTTCGGGCACTACGGCAACGAGTTCCTCCGCGTCGACCTCGACGCCGGCGAGGTCGAGTGGCGATACGCCGGCAAGCGCCAAGGCTTCTGCTCGTCGCCCGCGGTCGACGAGCGCTACGTCGTCTTCGGGGGGCGCGACCGACACCTTCACTGCGCGCGCCGCAGCGACGGCGCGCCGCTGTGGAAGTTCCGGACCAAGCGCAAGGTCGACGCCTCCCCCGTCATCTGCGGCGACAAGGTGGTGTTCGGCTCAGGCGACGGCCGCCTCTACATGCTCCGCATCGCCGACGGCGCGAAGGTCTGGAGCTACGACATCGGCAAGCCGATCTACTCCTCGCCCGCCGTCGTCGACGGCAAGATCGTGGTCGGCGCCGGCGACAAGCGCGTCTACGCCTTCTCGGCGCCGGCAGAGGGACGCTGACTCGTTGATGCGGTTCCTCCTGCTCACACCCGGCACCGGCCACTTCTACTGCGGCAGCTGCCTCCGCGACGACGCGCTCGGCCAGGCCCTGCGCGCCCTCGGTCACGACGTCGACGTCGTGCCGCTCTACCTGCCGATGGTGTTGGAGCGAGATGCTGGCCGCGCCCCAACCGTCCAGATGGGCGGCATCAACGTCTACCTCCAGCAAACGTCGCGCGTCGCGCGCTGGCTACCGAACGTCGTCAGGCGCCTGCTCAACAACCCGACCCTGCTGCGCTGGGCGTCTCGTCGCGGCAGCATGACG
>JAYYEE010000274.1:0-5171 GCA_036160175.1 Planctomycetota bacterium | reverse complement strand
GCCGCTCGCCCTCTTTCATTTCTGTGGAGCGGATTCGGGGCGAGCGGCCCGGGAGTCTGGGATGCTGGCGGCGACCATCCGGGCGGGCGCTGCGACCTGGTGTCGAGCGGCGCGAGTCCCCGTGGAATCGCCACGTTGGCTTCACGGGATCTACACACATCGCGCTACCTTTCTTGCTCGCGATTTCGCTAGCTTACGGGCGACCGACGACGCGAAGGCCACTCTCTTCCACTCATGCGACTCTCGACGAAGCGCAGCCACAAGGGCTGCTTGCCCCACAATATGATTAGGCCTCTCCGTCGTAGAGGCCGCGTGGGTTCTAAGCCCGCGCGGGTGCTCATGGCTGGTGTTTGCGCCGTTGCCATGGTCGCGTGCGGGCGAGAGCCTGATCCGACGACGCCGCGAAATGACGGCGCCGAACAAGCTGATGCTGCGAGTCGAACGGTCGCGGACGCCGAGCTCGCGAGCTACCAGCGAGACTTGCTGACGCTTGCCTTCGACGCTGCCTCCAAGTTCCCGAGCGATCCGCACAGCAAGAACCGAGGCCTCGCGCAGGAGCAGGTCTTATCGGCTTGTTTCGAGCTCGGCGTGCCGAAGCTCGCGTTGATGTTCGCGCCGCGCGCGGAGGGTTGGCGCCGTGGTCTCGCCTACGCTGACTTCGCGTACTACAGCGCCCGGCAGGGCGTCACGGAGAACGTCGAACGGTACCTCGAGATGGCGCGCAACGTCGCCGATGAGGAGGGGAAGGACCCGAACGCCCAGCAATGGCGGATCGACAAGATCCGCTTGAAGATGGCACGCGCGTTGAACGCGCTTGGTCGCACGAAGGAGGCCGGCGATCTCTCCGGCGGGATCGATGCGACGTCGCGCGGCGCCGTTGACGAGGGGTGGTCGGATACGGTGACGTCGACCGTCTTGCAGATGACCTTAGACGACGCCAAGCGCGAGCTTGAGTCGGTCACCGCTGCCTTCAGCAACATGTCTCTCGGTGAGCAGTACTCTACGCTGCTTATCCTGGGCGGTATCCACGGCCGCTTCTTCAGCGACGAAGGGCTCCGCGCGGCGACCGCAGAGCGCATCTTAAACCGCTTCTTTAAGCTGCCGGCGAACTTGCGCCTCGACGCGATGGCGCCGTTGGTCGGCAACCACGTCGCGCATGGCGACGTCGACGGCGCGCGCGACGTCATCGTTGAGATGGCAAAGCTGGTAGCGGAGACCACGTGGCGGCCTGAAGATAAGCTGCCACAGCTGGTCCGACTCGCAGAGCTGCGCGTCGACACGAACGAGGATGAGCGCGCGCGGCAAGAGCTCGCGCGGGCGCTCTCCTTGTTCCAGGAGAGCCGCGACGAGATCTTTGACATCTACCGCAGCAAGGCGCTGCGGTCCGTCGCGCTTGGCTTCTACAAGGTCGGCGATGAGGCGCAGGCGGCCGATCTGCTGGCTGTCGCGGTAGAAGAGGGGATGCAGAACCCTAACTCGCGCCCTCGGTGCTTCGACTTGGTCGGGACCTGCGTCGCGCTTGCTAAGCGCGGCGTCGAACCTTCGCCCGAGCTGATGGCCCGGCTTCGCGAGATCGCAGACCAGCTGGGAGCCCCCTGGTAGTGATTTCGTCGCCCTCTAGTTGGCTGGGCTGTGGCGCGGGGATCCTCATCGCCGCTGTCGCGCAGGCGCAGCAAGTCGGCACGATCCGCGGCGTCGTGATCGATAAGGACTTCGACGACCCTCTGCCGGGGGTCTCGGTCAAGGCGTCGGGCGTCGAGCGACGCGTCGTCACCGATGAGAACGGCGTCTTCGTGATGCGCGGGCTGCGCCCGGGTAGCTACACCGTGGTGTTGGCCAAGGACGGCTACACCCGCAGCGTGCAGCAGATCCGGGTCGTCGCAGGGCGGCAGACCAACCAGCGCATCGAGATGCTCGGTGACTTCACGGACCTAGAAGAGTACGTGGTGCGCGAGCAGGTCGAGCAGGCGTTGAACACCGAGCAGCGAGTGCTGAACAAGCGCTTCGACAACGCAGCGATGATGGACGCGATCAGCTCGGAGCTCATGAGGAGCTCGGGGGCGGGTGACGCAGGGGACGCGCTGCGCGTGGTCGCCGGCGCCGGTACCAAGGACGGCAAGTCCGCGGTCATTCGCGGCTTGCCGGACCGCTACGTGGCGACGCAGGTCAACGGCGTGCTCTTCCCGAGCTCCGATGAGGATAAACGAGCGGTCGAGCTCGACGTGTTCCCGACGAGCGCGCTCGAGACCGTCGAGGTCAGCAAGACGTTCACCCCAGATCAGCAGGGCAACGCCTCCGGCGGCGCCGTGAACGTGGTCCTGCGCAGCGTGCCTGACAAGCCGTTCTTCGTGAACTACAGCGTCGGGACGAGCTACAACTCGCAGACGACTGGCCGCGGGGACTTCTTGAGCTATGCGGGCGGGGGTGTCAGCGCGTTTGGCAGGGGCGGCGGCGAGCGGAACATCCAAGCAGAGGGCACCAGCTGGGAGGGGGCGGTCGGCGCTTCCCCTGTCGAGGCGCCCGACAACATCAAGTGGTCCGGGTCGATGGGGGGCCGCTTCGACGTGAACGACGACTGGCGCGTCGGCGGCTTCGTGAACTTCTTCTACGACCGCAGCTCGCGGTTCAGGCAGAACGCGCGTGACGAGTCATGGCAGGTCGGCCAAGTGGGCAGCCTGATGACGCCCCAGACGCAGCTGGGGACGATCACATCGCCTCCGTACACGACCTCGCTGCTGCGGCTAGATCAGGCTAGCGAGACGGTCCAGTTCGGCGGCCTGTCGACGATCGGGATCGCGAGCGATGACCACTCGATCAACCTGACGCACCTCTTCTCCCGCGTCGCCGAAGACACGGTGACGTTCGCTGAAGATACGCAGGGTAACAACTACTTCTGCCGGGGCTTCGACCCGGCAGCCCCGAGCTCGCCGGGCTACAACCACAACGACTCGGCGCCGTGGACTCGCCAACAGACCCTGGCCTACGTCGAGCGCGGCACCGAGGCGCTTCAGCTCGCAGGCCGGCACCGCTGGGACGTCTACGGATACGGATCGCTCCGTGGGGTCGAGCTCGATTGGACGCTCGCGCGCAACCAGGCCTTCCGCGATACGCCGGACCGCCGCGAGTTCGCCACGTATTGGGACCCGGGCGCAGGGCCGAACGGCAGCTTCTTTCAGCTCAAGCCCGCCGCGGAGTTCACGCTGGGCAACCTGCAGCGGACGTTCATCAAAATCGATGAAGAGAGCGACCAGATCGCCCTCAACCTCAAGCTGCCGATCGAAGTCTGGGGCGGCCTCGAGGGGTCGCTGAAGTTCGGCGTGTTCCGCGACACGGTGGTCCGCACCTTTAACCAGGAGACGTTCTCGAACTTCAACGACCCGAACGCCTCGTACCAGGGCAGCTGGACGGGGGCGGGCTGGGCCCAGAACTGGCTGTTTGAGGAGCACCTGATCACCGCGGCGGAGACCGACGTCGACTACATCGGCTCGCAGTCGATCGACGCGCAGTACGCGATGTTCGACCTGCCGCTGAACGAGGAGGTCCGCATGGTCGGCGGCCTCCGCTGGGAGTCCACCGACATCTCGATCCAGAGCTTCGCAGAAGAGAACGCGACCTGGGTGCCCTCGTTCGACGCGAGCGGCAACCCGAACTACGGCATCGCTAACTTCCCCACCTCTGACCCGAGCGACCCCTCGTTTGATCCGGCGCTGCTGGCGTCCGCGAACCCTGAGCGCAGCCAGGACGACGTCTTGCCAGCGCTCGGCCTGATCTATGAGCCAGTCGAGGGCCTCATCACGCGGGCGTCGTACACGAAGACGCTGGCGCGTCAGACGTTCAAAGAGCTCTCGCCGGTCTTTCAGCAGGACTACATCGGGGGGCCGGTGTTTATCGGCGACCCCAACCTCGAGATCAGCGACGTCACCAATTTTGACCTGCGCGTCGACTACATCCCGGCGCCTGGCTCGCTCTTCTCCGTCTCGTACTTCCGTAAGGACATCAAGAAGCCCATTGAGTATGTGGAGTCGGCGCAGGGCTTCACGTTCACCAAGCCGGTCAATTACCCGAGCGGCAAGTTGGTTGGTTGGGAGGTCGAGGCGCGCCAAGAGGTCGGAGAGCTGTGGCGTCCGCTCAGCGGCCTCCAGGTGGGCGGGAACTCGACGTGGATCGACGCGACCGTCCGTCGGCCAGACAGCGAGCTAGAGCAGTTCTTGCAGTTCCAAGGCGTCGAAGATGACCCGACCCGGCGAATGACCGACGCGCCGGATTACCTGTGGAACCTGTTCACGACCTACGACCTCGAGTCTACGGGGACGAGCTTCGGCGCGTTCTACACGGTCACCGGCGACGCGCTGATCCAAGGCCCCGGGCCGACCAACAACGCGTTCATCCCCGCGACTATCGACAGATCGTACGACAGCTTGTCGCTGACCATCCGGCAAGTCCTCGGGCGCGGCGTGACGCTGTCGCTCAAGGCAAACAACCTAACGGACGCGCGCCGGCAGCAGTTCTACAGCACGAAGTACCTCGCCGAGGACAAGCTGCGGAGGGACTACACGACCGGCGTCACCTACTCACTGTCGATCGGCGGTGAGATTCGTTTTTGAACAACAAACACATCGCCGACATCACCCGGCACGTAACCGTCACACATACCATGATGAAAGACTCAAAGAGCTCGCGCGCGCTTGCTTGGACGATCGCTGCGCTTCAGGCGCCAGCAGCGCTGTGGATCTCGTGCGTCCTGGCAGCCTCGGACCTCAACGCGCAGGGTGAGGGCCAGAGCCCGCGCGAGATCGCGGCCGCGCTGCGCTCGGCGCACGCGGAGTTCGCGGAGGCCAAGCGCACGATCTCAGCGGAGCGAGAGGCGTGGCGTAAGGGTAAGCAGACGCTCGCGACGCAGATCGAGGTCCTCACCAGCGAGATCGCCGCCTTCGAGGCTCGGATCAAGGAGGCGAAGAAGAGCATCGAGACCACCGAGGCGAAGTCCGCAGAGCTGCAGGCGACGCGGGCGAAGCTCACGCGGGTCTCCGAGCTCCTCGAGGCTCGGATCACCAAGCTCGAAGTCCGCGCGAAGGCGCTGCTGAAGCGCGTGCCGCAGCCGCTCGCGGACAGCGTCGCCGTGATCGCGCAGCGCATCCCCAACGACGACAAAGAGCGCGAGGCGATGTCCT
>JAYYEE010000273.1:0-4173 GCA_036160175.1 Planctomycetota bacterium | reverse complement strand
TCTTACGACGTCGTGCGGATGCCGCGCGCGATGCTCCACGGACAAGCCGACCGGCAGGTCTACTTCTCCAACAACGCCCCCGTCCTCGCCGACGGCGTCGTCTGCATGACGCCCCTCGACTCACAGTTCGCGCTGGGGATGGACGCTGAGAGCGGCGACGTGCTGTGGAGGCTACCGTATGACGCGCGGATCGGGGCCGCGGAGAACCGCGTCCAGTGGCTCTGCGGCGCCATCGATGACGAATTCATCCTCTCTGGCGCAGGGGTCGTCGCCGCGAAGGCGCGACCAGAAGTCGGCCTCGACGCCCGCGCGGTCGTCCGACAGCTCATACATCCAGACCAGATGGGCGACAGGCGGCAGACCCTGATGCCCGCGCGACCAGCGGTCACGTCGCAGCACGTCTACGTCCCCACGGTCGACCGCGTGCTCGCGTTCGACCGCTCGGGCGCGCCGCACGCTGCCCGCCCGATCATCGAGTTGAACGGCTACCAGCCCGGCAACCTGATGTTGGTCGACGGCGTCCTCTGCTCGGTGCGAAGCCGCGCGTTTGAGCTCGCCCTCGACGCGCGCGCCCTGTTGGAGCGAAGCACCACGCGCGTCCAAGCCGCGCCGAACAACCCCAGCGCGCTGCTCCAGCTAGCGCTTCTGCAGCGCGCATTGATCGGAGCCGACGCCACCTGGGCGCAGGCAGCGGCGATCCAAGCACTCTTCAAGCGCGGACTACAGGCGTGCATCGATCAGGGGATGCAGCCAACACACCCCACGCGTCAGGCGCTCCAGCGGGAGCTCTTCGACCAAGCCCTGACCGTCGCGCAGGCGGCGATCGACGCGCGAGCCCGCGACGCGCTGAGCCTGCTGACCGAGGCCCGCGACCTCGCGCCCCGAGACGAGGACTGGATCAAGGTCCAAACCCAGGTGCTCGCTGTGAGCCAAAGCGACACCGCGCGCTTCCTCGACGAGCTCGACCGGCTGCAGCGACGCGCGCCAGGCGGCGTGATGCCAGCGCCGATGCGCATGAACGTCAGCACGTTCGTGCTGTGGCAGCGCGCCATCGCAGCCCAAGAAGAGCCCGCCAAAGCCGCGCTCCTGTGGCAACAGCTCCTGCTCGAGGAAGGCGACGCTGCGATCGGCGCCGACGCGGCGCGGCAGGTCGCAGAGCAGGCGATCGAGGCCCTCATTGGGCAGCACGGACGGTCGATCTATGCGCGTATCGAGGACAGAGCAGCGTCCGCGCTGCGCGCAGCGCGCGACGACGCGGCGGCGCTGCGACGGGTCACGCGGGATTACCCCAACAGCGTCGCCGCCGCCCGCGCTGGACTCACGCTGTTGGATCGCGCCGTCGAAGACGGCGATCTCGGCGCCGCTGCGGTCGTCATGGCGCGCGCAGCCCGCGCAGACCAACTGACTCCGAGCGTGATGCGCAGGGTCCAGGTCGCCGCGATCCGTCGCGGCAACCTGCCGCTCGCACGCGCGATGGCCACGCGGCTCGAGCGCGGACCAGACCAACCCTCCGACTGGGACGCCGACGGATCGCGCTCCTTCGCGGCAGCGAGCCGCGCAGCGATGGCCGCGGCCGCCCCGCACACGCAAAACGTCCGCACCGCGCTCCCGTCCCGGGAGCTGGCGGAGATCCGCCCACGGACTCGTCAGGAGTACATCCGGATGCTCCCCACGAGGACGGCGCCAGGGTTCCACCGCCCGACCGACGCGCCCATCTACGCGGTCGCGGGGAGCGACCTCGCGGCGTTCGACGTCGCGAGCGGCGCCGCGACGCCGCTGTTCCGCGCCCCGGTGGAGTTCCTAGAGCACCTCATCATCTGCGGCGACGCGCTGATCGTCCCGGACATGGAGCGGCTGTTTGCCGTCCACTACCGCAGCGGGGAGCTGCTCTGGGAGCTGGCGTTCGAGCAACCTCCTTTACTCGAGAGCCTCGGCGTCACTCGCGGCGTCCTCCACGTCTCCGCGCAGCCTGCGGTCCCCGACGGCAACAGCGAGCTGATCGGGATCGAGCCGCTGACTGGTACGCGCTTGTTCCAGCGGGCGATGGACGAGAGCCGCCTCAAGCCCAAGCCGACTGAAGGGCACCTACTCTCCATGTCGGTCGACGCCGACGGTGTCTGGATCGAACGCCTCGATCCGCTCACAGGACAGACCGTCACGCGGGTGAACTGCCGCGCAGCGACCGGCCCCGACCTGCTGTCGCTGCGCGCTGACAGCCTCGCGACTCGCCTCTATCCTCAGGGCATCAGCGGCGATGACCAGCGTGTCTACCTCCCCGTGGAAGGGCGCCGACAGCAAGAGACTCGTCCCCAGCTGCTGGCCGTCGACAACGATGGTCAGCTCGTGTGGCGCTGGCGTGGCACCGAAGGCATGAGCCTGATCATGTCGCAGCGCCGGGGAGACCGGGTCGTCGTCGCAGAAAGCAGCGAACAACGCACCGGACGCATGATCCTCCTGGACGCGAAGACGGGCGACCAGCTGCGCGAGGTCGACATCGGCTTCGACGCCGCGATCCTCAACTGGGAGCGATCGTGGCTGCACAACCCCGCCCCCGCGATCGTCGCGGTCGGCTCCGAGATTGACCGACAAGAGCACCAGCGCCAGCTGGTCTGCTTCTCCACCGACGAGCAGGCGCCGTTCGCGGTCCCGCTACGCCCGACGGACGGCGACGTTGAGCGCGAGCCTCAGTTTGGCGACGGCTTCGTGACCTTCGGCGTCCGCCCGCGGCGTGCCGGCTCCCCCTTCCGCCTCTACGCTGTCGATTTGTCAACCCGTCGCGGCGCGTTTGCCGGCAGCACCCGCGACCGGCCAGTGCGCAGCCGCGGCGTCCCCCATGGGATGGCTGGCGCTGGCCCTTACACTGTCCTCTCGACGACGCAGGGCCTGATTGTGCTCGGCGACACCGACGACGAGAACCGATGATATCGCGATGATCCGCCTGCTCTCGATTCTACTGCCCGCACTCGCTGCAGCCGCGCTCGCGCCCGACCTTCGCGCGCAAGAGACCCTGCGACGCGGAGCGAGCAACGAGCAGCTCATCGATGACGACCTCCGCGCGGCCGTTGCCCGCGGCCACGAGTGGCTGGCCGCGAACCAACACAGCGATGGCTACTGGGCCGAGCTCGTCGGCTACAAGCTGAACAACGACTACGAAGCCCTAGAGAATCGGCCGCTGCCGCACGTCGGCGTGACCTCGCTCGCGCTGATGAGCTTCCTCGCCGGCGGCCACCTCCCAGACCGAGGAAAGTACGGCAAGGTCATCAGCAACGGCCTCGACTTCGTACTGCGCAGCTCGCAGGACGACGGACAGATCATGTCCAACGGGACGCGGATGTACAGCCACGCATTCGCCACGCTGTTCTTGGCCGAAGTCTACGGGATGGTCGAGCGCGAAGACGTCAAGCGCGTGCTGCAGCGCTCGGTCGACCTCATCGTCGACTCGCAGAACGCCGAAGGCGGCTGGCGCTACCGGCCGTTCGCGCGCGAATCGGACATGTCGATCACGGTGTGCCAAGTGCTGGCGCTTCGATCTGCACGAAACGTCGGCATCCACGTCCCGATCACGACCATCAAGAACGCGCAGAGCTACGTCTACCGGAGCGCGGTCCGAAGCAACGACCGCAGCTATCGCTATCGGCGCTACAGCGGCTACGGCGACCAAGGCGGCAGCTTCCGCTACCAGAACCGCGAGCACACCCGCGCGACGTTCCCCCTCACCGCGGCAGGCGTCACCACGCTCTACGCCGCCGGCGAATACGACAGCCCGGTCATTCGTGACGCGCTGGACTACATGGACCGACAGGTCAGCAGCTTCAGCCGCGACTGGCGCGGCCACTACTTCTTCTTCTACGGCCACTACTACGCCGTCCAGGCCTACTACATCACTGGCGATCCCAAGTGGCAGCGCTATTTCCGCACCATTAACGGGCTGCTGCTCGACAGCCACCAGCGCGACGGGCGCTGGCAATGCCGCGTGGGCCCTGGCGACGCGTTCGGGACCGCGGTGGCGACCCTGATCCTGCAGATTCCGCTCCAATACCTGCCGATCTTCCAACGCTGATGTCTACCCAAGCAGGCAACGACCCCGTCCTCGCGCAGCTGCGTCCGCTGCTTTCGCGGCAGCTGAACAAGCTGCGAGGACGCTACCTGCTTTACGGGGTCGCGAAGTCCCTG
>JAYYEE010000272.1:0-5083 GCA_036160175.1 Planctomycetota bacterium | reverse complement strand
GACGGCGCGAGCTGCCAGCCGCACACGACCGCGAGCGCCGTCGCGACGTAGGTCGCGAGGAACAACGCCCAGTCCCGCCCTCGCGAGAGGCGCTTGCTGTCCCGCGCGTGCAGCACGTCGAGCGCGCCGTGCGGCACGCCGAACAAGAGCACGGCCGCGGCGGCGAAGACGACCTCCGCCGTCAGCGGGAGCCGGAGCCCGAGCGCGGCAGACGAGGCGACGAGCAGGGCCACCGCGGGGAACACGCGCCGTTGGCTCACGCGCCACCTCGGCACGGGGTGCGGCGGAGCGCTTGCCACGCCGCACGCAAGAACGGCGACGGCGGCAGCGACGTGACGACCGACAGCGCGTCGCGCAGGCCGCCCTTGTCGCTGAGGAATCGGATCACCCGCGTCGGGTCCGCGCGCTCGAACATCCGCGTCATCAGTTCGCCGCCCCGCGCTGGCTCCGCGCGCAGCACGCGCAAGAAGACCTCGTCCATGGCGCGCCGCAGCCACGGATCTGGCGCCGGGCCCGCGGGCGGGAGGCCCCGCTTCAGGCGCGCGGCGCACGCGTCGGCCCACGCCTGGAGCCGCGCAAACGCGTAACCCGTGCTCGCGCGCGCGCCGCCGTGGAACAAGCTCGCCTGCACGAGGCCGGGCGTCGCGGGCGGTCGCGCGTGGCCCATCGGCAGCACGCCGTGCTCTGTGCGCTGGACGCGAAAGCCGCTGCTGCCCACCTGCTCCTGGAGGCGCCGCGCGTGTCGCTCCCGCAGCGCATCGGGCGACAGCGGCGCCGCGCCGAACACCGTCGTCTCCACCAGCGCGTCGCGCCGCGACGTGGGCAGGACGTAGACGAACTGCACCCCGTCGGCGCTCTCCTGGTCGAAGTCCATCAACACGGCGGTCGTCGGGTCAAACACGTCGCGCTCTGCGGTGACGTAGTCCCCGAGGAACGACTGCCACAGGATGCTCTGCGGCCGGCGCGGAGGCGGCCGCGTGTCCACCACATGCCGCGCAGAGATGCGCTGGCCGTCGGCGAGGCCGACGACCCAGCCGTCGCCGGCCCTCGCGGGCTCATCTACGACCGCGACGCCGAGCTCCAGCGAGACGCGCGGACTCGCCGCGACGGCGTCGCGAGCGCGGTCATAAAACGCCATCGCGGGGATCATCTGGTACGGCGTCTCCGCGCACTCGACCAGCGCGCGCCCCGCGCCGCTCCGCACGCAGAAGCGCGACCAAGACGCCGCCGCGAGGTCGTCGTACCGCCCGGGCGCGAGCCGCCACGCGCACCAAGTCCGGTCATCGGTGTAGTCCGCGCGCGCCTCGACGACGTGCGTGCGCGGCGGCGATGAAGACGACGCGAGCCGCTCCGCGAGGCTGAGCCCCGCGAGGCCGCCGCCGAGGATCAACAAGTCGACGTCAGGCACGCGCCCCCGCCGCGTGGTTCACGCCGTCGAAGCCCGTGAGGTGCCCGTGCAGCGCCGCGTCGTGCGCGCCTGGGCGCCGCCAGAACGAGGGCCGCAGCGCCGCGGTGACCACGGCGCGCGCAGTGATCCAGAGCTTGGCCGCAGTGGGCACGACCGCGCGCCGCTCGACCGTCAGGCCGTGCGCCTGGATGCGGGCGCCGATCGCGCGGTAGTTCGCGGCCGCGATCAAGATCGCGAAGCGCGCGCGCACCGGCAAGAAGGCGAGCCCCTGCCAGCCGCTCTCGTAGTAGCGCTCCGCGCGCGCGAGCAGCGCCATTCGCGCGTCGCGCGCCCGCGCGCGGAGCGCGTCGTCGCCCCTCGCCGCGAGGGCCTCCGCCCCGGCCCCGCCGACCATGTCTTCGGGGACGTAGCGACGACCGCGCAGCGCGTCTTCGTGGACGTCGCGAGCGATGTTGGTCAGCTGCATCGCGATGCCTAGGTCGACCGCGAAGGGCAACGCCGCAGGGTCGGGCTGGTCGAGGACGCAGCACATCATCACGCCGACCGTGCCGGCCACCCGGTAGCAGTAACGCATCAGCTCGCGCTCTGAGGTGAAGGCGACGTCGCCGAGGTCGCGCGTGACCCCGTCGATGAGCGCGATCGCCGCGCGGCGCGCGGCGTCCGCGCCTTCGAACTGCCGCAGCACCGCGCCGACCAGCGGCGTGTCCGATCGCGCGGCCGCGAGCTCCGCGCGCACCGCCTGGAGGTTCCGCGTCGCGGACGCGCGGTCGGGCGCCTCGTCCGCGAGGTCGTCGAGGTGCCGACAGAGCGCGTAGAGGAGCGTGGCGCGCTCAGCGTGACGCCGCCCTAAGAATCGGCGCGCCCAAGCGAACGTCTTGCCGTGCTCACGCAGGACCGCGTCCGCGCAGGCGAGCGCGCCCGCGGCTGAGGTCGTCACGAGACCGCCGCGGGGACCAGCTCGTCGAGAACCTTAGCCGAGCAGAGCACGCCCGGCATCCCAGCGCCAGGGTGGGTGCCTGCGCCGACCAAGTAGAGGTTGCGGACGCCCTCTGCGCGGTTGTGGAAGCGGAACCACGCAGACTGCCGGAAGATCGGCGCGACCGAGAAGCCTGCGCCGTTCACGCTGAGGTAGTCCTGCTTGAAGTCTGCGGGCGTCATGAAGAAGTCCGCCGTGATCGTCTCACGCAGCCCAGGCAAGATCGAGTCGTCGAGGGCGCCGACGATGCGATCTCGGAGCGCAGGCCCTTCGACCGACCAGTCGACGTCACCCTGGAGGTTGGGCACCGGGCAGAGCACGTAGAAGCTGTCGCAGCCGTCCGGCGCGAAGCTCGGGTCGGTCGCGGTCGGACGGTGCAGGTACAGGGAGAAGTCGTCCGCGAGGACCTTCTTATGGAAGATGTCGTCTAGCAGCGGCCGGTAGCGCTTGCCGAACCAGATCGTGTGGTGCACGACGTCCGGGTATTGGCGCTTGGTGCCGAAGTAGAGCACGTAGAGCCCCATCGAGTAGTGCGCGGCCTTTAGCTTGAGGCGCGACCGCATGCTCTGGTGCTCGCGGGGGATCATCTCCTTGTGCAGGAAGGCCGCGTCCGCGTTGGAGACGACCACGTCAGCGGTCAGGCTGCGGCCGTCTTCCATCGTGACGCCGCGCGCGACCCCGCGCTCAATGTCGACGCGCTTGACCGTCTGGTTGAGCTCGACGCGGACACCCTGGCGCTCCATCAGCTTGCCGAGCTGCGCGATGATCTCGCCGGTCCCGCCCATCGCGAAGTGGATCCCCCACTCACGCTCGACGTGGTGAATCAGGCTGTAGATGCTGGTCGTGTCGAACGGGTTGCCGCCGACCAGCAGCGGCTGGATCGAGAACGCCCACTGCAGCTTGGGGTTCTTCAGGTAGCGCGAGACCAGCTTCCACACCGTGAGGTCGCTGCGCAGGTTCAGCAGCTTCGGCACCTGCTTGACCATCGTGCCGAACTTGTGGAACGGCACCGCGGAGAGCTCGGTGAAGCCAACGTCGAAGATGCGCTTGCTGTGCTCCAACAGCTTGAGGTAGCCGTCGCAGTCACGCGGGTCGATGCGCTCGATCTCCCGGAGCGTGTCCTCCACCGTCCCGCCGTAGTCAAACTTCGACCCGTCGGGGTATTGGAAGCGATACCAGGGCGTCAGCGGGACCAGCTTCAAGTGGTCTTCGAGCCGCTCCCCGAAGAGCTCGAAGAGCTCCTCCAACAAGAACGGCGCGGTCACCACGGTCGGGCCAGCGTCGTGCCGGAACCCGTCGCGCTCGAACGTCCGCGCGCGTCCGCCGAGCTGGGCGCAGCGGTCAAGCAGCGTGACCTCATAACCACGCGCTCGGAGGCGGAGGGCCGCGGCGATACCACCGAAACCGCCGCCACATACGAGCGCGCGCATGATCTTCCTCAGACTTGCGCCGCTAGCTTGGAGGCCAGTTCAGCGAGGAACGCGCCGGCGTCCCGCGGAAGGCGGTGCGACACGGCGACCGACTCCGCCAGCAGCGTGAGCGAACGCTCGCGCGCGGCGCGGAGCGCGGCGTCGTCCCCGGCCTCGCCGCGGAGCAAACCGACGTAATTCAGCCGACCTCTAGCGAGGTCTTCGGCGGCGTCGTCGATGTCGTCCGCGATCTGGTATCCGACCGCGAATAAGTTCGCCGCGCGTCGCGCCCTGCTGGTGAACTCGTCGTGCCCCGAGTAGAGGCAGGCGAGCTCGAGGGGCAGCGCGAACAGGACGCCTGACTTATCCGAGGCGATCTGTTCATACTGCTCCGGGCTCGGCTGGGCAGCGTCGACGCAGGATAGGTCTGCAGTCTGGCCGTGGATGAGGTGTGCGGTGCGTCGGTGCGTGTGGGCGACCATGGCCGCGACACGCTCCGGCATGCTGAGCTTCGCCAGCGCGCCGTAGGCGGCCGACAGCAACAACGCGCCCGTGCAGAGCGCCACGTCGGGGCCAAAGCGGACCCAAACGGCGTCGTCGCCGCGGCGCACCTTGTCGCGATCTTGCAGGTCGTCGTAGACCAGCGAGGCGTTGTGAATCAGCTCAGCCGTCGCGCCAATCAAGACGCCGTCAGAGTCTGAGACGCCGAGCGCGCGTGCGCAGCGCTGTCCGAGGCCTGCGCGCACCCTCTTCCCGCCTGAGGCGAGGTGGTAGCGCGCCGCCTCCAAAGTCACCGACGCGCCTGCTGTCTGGCTCATCGTCGAGCCGAGCAGCGGACCGAGAACGTCTTCGACGTTGCCGGTCGGCTCCACCGCCTGGGCGGCGGCGGAGTGATTTCGGGGAGAGTCGGTCATCGGGGATGCAGCCCGCGCTAAGCGCGCGGGCTGTCAGGCGTTCAGATCAGTCTTCGTGCTTGGCCGTGGCGATGGACCAGATGATCGCGCCGAAGGCGATCTTGTTAACCACGTCAGCGATGTTGTAGATCAGGTTCAGCTGCGCCGCGTCCTGCATCCAGTAGCCGATCGGGTAGATCGCCCAGCCGAGCGAGACGATGATGCGCAGAACGCCGTAGGCCTTCTTGACGCCCGCCGGGGCGGAAGCCGCGCAGACCTTGCTCGCCTCACCGGCGAAGATCTCGTAGAGGATGAAGGCCCATCCGGCCATCCCGATGGCGAAGTAGCCCCACTGGGCTCCTTCCTTGGACTCGCCGAGGTAACCGCCGAGCAGCAT
>JAYYEE010000271.1:0-4058 GCA_036160175.1 Planctomycetota bacterium | reverse complement strand
CTGGCGGCCGTCTCGCGCCGCCCTCACCGCGCGCGCTGGGCGCGCAACCTAACCGCGTCTGAATAATGATCCGCAGACTGACCCTGTCTTTGATGGTCTTGACCGCCTCGTTGGCGGCGCAAGCTGGAAAGAAGATCGACTTCGCGAAGCAGATCTTCCCGATCTTTGAGCGCAACTGCATCGAGTGCCACCGCGCCACCTACGTCGACAAGAACGGCCGACGTCAGCGCCCGAAGGGCCGGGTCATGCTGGACACGCTCGCCAACATCCAGAAGACCAAGCGCGGCAAGCTCATCGTCGCCAAGAAGCCCGACGACTCGATCATCATGGAGTCGATCGTCCTGGCCGCCGATGACGAGGACCGGATGCCGCCCCCCAAGAAGGGCCCGCCGCTGTCCAAGTTTCAGGTCAACTTGATCAAGAGCTGGATCGAGCAGGGCGCCGACTACGGCAAGTGGACGGGCGAGGACGCGCCGAAGAAGCCCGCCCAGAAGACGTCGACGGGCTCCAAGTCGAAGTCCACGAGCGGGACCAAGGCCGCATCGCCTAAGAAGCGCGGCGTCTCCCCCGTCGTCACGCTCAGCAAGGGCCTCGCGCCCGCGAAGCCCGCGCTGCTGGCGCCGTTCGCCGCCGACGACGCGCGGTTCTCGGTCCAGAGCATCGGGGACGGTAACCCGCTGCTGCGTGTCAGCAGTTGCGGCCACACCGACGACGTCGACGACCGCGCGCTCGAGCAGCTGCTGCCGATCGCCGACTACATCTACGAGCTCGACCTCGCCCGCAGCGAGGTCGGAGACGCCGGCTGCGCCGTCATCGCCAAGATGCCGCGCTTGACCAAGCTCGACCTGCGCCAATCACGCGTCGCGAACGCCGGCGCCAAGCTCCTTGCGGGCTGCAAGGAGCTGCGGACGCTCAACCTGTTTGACACGCGCGTCGGGGATTACTCGATGATCGCGTTCGCAGGCCTCCGGCACCTAGAGCAACTCTACCTATGGAAGACGGACGTCAGCGCCAAGGCGGTCATGAGGCTCCGCGACCAGAACAAAGCGCTCCGCGTCGTGTTCGCGCCGGATATGCCCGACGCGCTGGAGAACGCCCCCGAGAAGCGGCGCCGCCGATAGCGCGTCCGGGCCCGCCTTTCGATTTCGCCCGAGGCCGCTACCGCCGCCCCGTGGCACGATGACGCGATGCGCATCACGTTCGTGCAGACCGGCGGGACCATCGATAAGGACTACCCGCGCAGCCACGGCGGCTACGCGTTCGAGTTCGGAGAGCCAGCGACGGCGCGCCTCCTCGCCAAGTGGCACCCGACGTTCGACTTCGACGTGCGCACGGCGTTTCAGAAGGACAGCGCCGACGTCACCGACGCCGACCGCGAACAGCTCGCGTCGCTGATCCGCGATGAATCAAGCGACCACGTCGTCGTCACCCACGGGACCGACACGCTGCTAGAGACCGCGGCGCACCTCGCAGGACAGGTCGGCGACAAGCGCGTCGTGCTGACCGGCGCGATGCGGCCGGAGCGCTTCTCGGACTCCGACGCGCCGCTCAACGTCGGCTGCGCGGTCGGGGCCCTGCAGCACGTCCCGCCCGGCGTGTATGTCGCCATGCACGGCGTCGTCGCGCGCCACGACGAGGTCCGCCGCGACCCCACCACCCACCGCTTCACGAGATCATGAACATCCCAGACGACCCACGGATCCCCTCACCCGCCGGCCACTACTCCCCGGTCATCGAACACCAGGGCACGCTCTACATCAGCGGCCAGCTGCCGATGGACCCAGAGACCAAGGACGTGCCCGCAGACGTCGAGGAGCAGACCGTGAGGGCCCTTGAGAACCTCGAGAACCTCCTCCTAGCCGCCGGCAGCGACCGCCAGCACGTGCTCCAGGTCCGCATCTTCGTCAGTGACATCGACCACTGGGAGGCCATCAACCGCGCCTACGGCGGCTGGTTCGGGGAGCACCGACCCGCCCGCGCCATCATCCCCTGCGGGCCGCTCCACTTCGGCTGCCTGCTGGAGTTGGAGGCGACCGCGGCGGTCCGCTAAGCGCTGGCCTATCCAGCCCTTGGACGCCGAGAACGCTTGACGGATCCGAAGACGGGGGCTACCTTTCCCCGCTCGTTTCCCGGCCTCACGCCGCGGATTCGTAGGTCGGGGCGTGGCTCAGCTTGGTAGAGCGTTGCGTTCGGGACGCAAAGGTCGGAGGTTCGAATCCTCTCGCCCCGACCAGTCTTTTCCTCCGAAGAGACGACACCTGTCGACGTAGAGTGGCGCCAACGGGCCGCCGACCCTGCCAACCCGGCTTCTGCGCGACCTGACCGTCTCCCCATGGACGGTGCAGCCCTGACCCCCCCGACTGGCGCGCGCGAGCCTGCCGGACGGTGCAACCGCACTCCTGACTGGCTATCGTTCCGCGGCGCACGCGCGCGAGGACCGGCATGCGATTCCACCTGCTGACACCAGAGATCCGGGAGCTGATCCACGAGGGTCGGCATGAGGACCTGGTCGAGGTCCTGCAGGACATGCACCCGAGCGACGCGGCGACGATCCTCGAGGGGCTTGAGGTCGAAGAGCTGGCGGCCGTGCTGGCCCACATGCCGTCGGATCTCGAGCGCGACATGTTCGGCTACCTCTCCCCCGAGGTGCAAGAGGACTACATCGACGGCGCCGGCCGGGAGCGGGTCCAGCACGTGCTGCAGGGCATGCTCTCTGACGACCGCGCCGAGTTCCTGGACCGGCACGACGATTCCGTTCGGAGGCGGCTGATCCCGCTGCTCTCCGCCGCGGCGCGTGAGGACCTGCTGCGAAGGGACAGCTTCGATGAGGACCAGGTCGGCGCCATCCTGAGCACGGAGTACGCGGTGCTGAGCCCGACCGCGACCGCGCGGAGCGCCATCGCGGCGCTCCGCCGCCAGGCGCCGAGCAAAGAGACCATCTACTACAGCTACGTGCTGAACCGCGCCGGACACTTGGTCGGCTTCATCTCGCTGCGCGACCTGATCCTCGCTGCACCTGACGCCACGATCGAGGAGGTCATGAAGACCGACCTCGTCTCGATCACCGCAGACGCCGACCAAGAGGAGGCCGCGCGCCTGATCCGTGACTACGACCTGATCGCGCTGCCCGTCGTGGACTCTGCTGGCAACCTCGTCGGGATCGTCACCCACGACGACGCCGTCGACATCGTCGAAGAGGAGGCGCAGGAGGACTTCGAGAAGATGGCCGGCGTCACCGGCCACGGAGTGGAGCCGGGCGACTACGACTACATGGACGAGCCGGTGCTGCGCCAGGTGCGCCGCCGCGCCCCGGTCATTTGCCTGCTGGCGCTGTTCTGGGTGTCTACGTCCGCGGTCATCGGAGCGTTCGAGGACCACCTCACGGGGCTGTTGATCGGCATGCTGCCGATGGTGATGGCCACGGGCGGCATGGTGGGTACGCAGGCGAGCGCCCTGGTCATTCGCGCGCTCACGATCGGGGACGTCGAGAAGAACTCGATCCCTCGCGTGCTGTGGAAGGAGCTCCGCGTGGCCGGCACCATCGCCGTGCTCTTGGGCGTGATCGCGAGCGTCGACACGCTCCTCGTCAACGGCATCAATGACGACCCGATCGCGTTCGAGACCGTCACGGCCATCGCCGTCGCCATCGGCGCCGCGATGGTCGGCCACGTGCTCTCGGCGGCGCTGCTCGGCGCATGCACGCCGATCATCGTTAAGAAGCTGCGCGGTGACCCTGCGATGATCAGCACGCCGGCCGTGACGGCCATTGCCGACTTAACCGGCGCGGCGATCTACCTCTTGACCGTCACGCTGCTCCTCGCCTGACGTGCCCGGCTGCGCTCAGCGCCAGTAGTAGCGCCAGTCCGCCTCAAGGTGCACGAGCTCACCGGGCGCTAGCTTCACGCTCCACCGGCACTCACCAAAGCCGTTTTATTGGTAAGACCACCAGGGCCAGCTCCACCACCCCCATCACTTCGGCCTCGGAGATTTCGCTCAGGCGCGCAGCAGGTCGAGCTGCTGGGACTCGCCGCCGTCGCGGACCTCGTCGACGCGCCGCG
>JAYYEE010000270.1:0-6013 GCA_036160175.1 Planctomycetota bacterium | reverse complement strand
CGCGGTCCGGACCCGCCGCGGCCAAGGCCTCGCCGACGACCCGCACCTGCTGCTCTTGGCTTGCCCGGTCGTAGAAAACCGCGACGTCAGCTTCTCGCGCCAACATGCGCGCGGCGCCGGTCGCTTCGGGGGTGCGCGCGTGCATCAAGAACGACGCCGCAGCCACCGCGCCGACCGCGACACCGATCCGCGCCGCCGCCGCGGCCCCCAACACGAGGACCGCGAGGCCAGCGACCGCCGCCGCGCCGGCAGGATGCGCGGCTCCGGCTGCGCAGACAAACCCAGCGCCTATCACTAACCACCCCGCTGCGCGGAGGCCCCAAGCGCGCGGCAGCGGCTGCTGGCGCGTCGCGTTCGGCGAGCGGACGAGCAGCGCCAACACCATTGCGGCGAGCGCCAGCGCGAGGCCGTCAGCGCCGAACGACGCGCGCGCAACGCTCACGGCCGCCGCCACCGCGACGACCCCAGCTGCGACCACGGCCGCCCCGCCTGCGCGCCTCGTGGATTCTGCGTGGAGCCCCATGACGACACCAAGGAGCGCCGCGACGCCCACCGAGAGGTCCTGGGCAGCCGGCCCTACCGCCGCCCACGCGGCCAACGCCGAGATCAGCGCCAGCGCTCCGACGCGGAGCCAGCGCTGCGGACAAGCAGCGGCCACCGCCACGCGCCCTAACCCGAGGCCGATGCACCCAGCGGGCAGCCAGCCCCGCGCCGTGGCGAGCCACCCCAGCGAGGGAGGCCGGCGACCCAGCGCCAGCTGCTCGGCCTCGATCAGGACCTGCGCCTGCACGAAGGAGCCAACTGCGACCGCGATCGCCAGCGTCGCGAACGCCGCAGCGGCGCGCGAACCGCGCAGCCCCGGCGACGCGGCGGCGGCGCCCGGCGCGGGGGGCTCGGGAGGCTGCGGATCGACCATACCGAAGAGGATACCCGGCGCGGCGTGGTCGAGGGCGCGCTCGACCCCACCATCACCGGATCTCGCCGGACCCACCGACGTAACGTCGGACGATCCCCACCCCTCATAGCGCAAGCCCCTACCTAGAAACGGCTAGCGCGCGACGCCCTGGAGCTCGCCGAGCGCAGCGACCACCTCAGCCGCGCTCGTGCATGCCAGCAAGCGTTGGCGCACCTCTGCCTTCGACAGCAGCTTGGCGATCTCCGCCAGCGTCTTGATGTGCGCGAGCTTCTTGCTCCTAGGAATGACCAACCCGATGACGATCCGCGCTGGCTCCCCGTCCAAGGTCTCGAACGGGATCCCGGCCGGGTTCAGGCCGATGACGGCGACCAAGTCCTCGATGCCATCGATCGCGGCGTGGGGGATGGCGATGCCGTGCTCCATCCCGGTGGTCATGCTCTTCTCGCGCACCACCAGGGCTTGCTCGACGGTCTCGACCATGTCCTCGCCGTACTTTCCGGCCCGCACTGGCACCCGCGCGAGGGTCGCGAGCGCCTGCCACTTGTCAGCGGCGTGCAGCGGCACCTCAACCAGCGGTTCTTGGATCAGTTCGGAGAGCTTCATGGCCCAGGTTCGAGTCCGGCGCGCGCCCGCGCCATCGCCCCCCGCATGCAACCCCTGCGGAAGCGCCAGCGCAATCGGAATCTCCGAACGTTCCGACGAGGGCGCCAACCCCGCGCGGGCTCCTCGATGGCATCGGCGGAAAAGTCGCAACTCCTGCGCATCCTGCGGGTTCGTGCTGGTCCGAAGCAGACAGTGGAAATAAAAATGGCCCGCCGCCCGTCCGAGGCGGAATCGATGGGCCCAACCGATCACCGGGCCCGGAGCCGAGACGATCATGGTCGAACACGTTCAGCCCACCCAACTGCGCCCGCTAGCGCGCGCCCTCTTCGCCGCGTTCACGCTGCTCGCCCTCTGCCCTGGTGCCCAGGCCCAGAACGAGCCGGAGCAGGACCCCGTCAAGCCGGTGATGGAGGTCGACGAAGCGACCGACACGATCGCGTTCTCGATGAACGAGAGCAACGGCATGCCGCTGGTCGAGTTCGTCAAGTGGGCCCAAGAGGTGACCGGCAAGCGCTTCACCTACACCGCAACCGAGCTGCAGAACGGCGGCAGCCAGGGGAACTCGGTCAGCTTCCTCGGCACGTTCCGCATCAAGCGGGCGCGCTTCCAGGAGGACTTCTTCTCGTTCTTCCAGACGATGCTCTACATCAAGGGCTTCGCGGTCGTTCCGCGCGGCGACGGCGACCTCGAGATGCTCGAGATCGTCATGATGCAGGGCCAGCGCGGCCGAGAGGTGACCAACGGCGCGCGATACGTCACACCGGACGAGCTCGCCGACTACCGCTTCCAGACCGGCGTCCCGATCCTGACGACCGTGCCGCTGAAGCACATCAACGCGCAGCTCGCCAACACGGCGCTGCGCCCGTTCTTCGCCGGGACCGGCGGCAACAGCCCCGGCAGCTCCGTGCAGATCGGCAACGTCGGCAACAAGTCGGCGCTGCTGCTGCAAGGCTTCGGCCCGCAGGTCTACTCGGCCGTCGAGCTGCTCAAGCTCGTCGACGAGCCTGCAGAGGAGCCCAACCTCGTGGTCCAGGTCGTGGTGCTCGACAACCAAGCCCCCGAAGAGCTGGAGCCGATCCTCACCGAGGTGCTTGAGAGCCGCAGCCAGATCCGCCAGCAAGTCCTGCAAGAGAAGAGCGCCGGCCAACCGGGCGGCGTCGCCGGCGGCAGCGGCAAGCCGCAGCTGAAGGTCGTCGTGCACAGCTCGCAGAAGGCGCTGGTGCTGAGCGGCACCAGCGACCAGGTCACCGAGGCGCTCGAACTGATCGCGCGCCTCGACGTCCCCGGCGAGCCGATCAACGCCGACGCGAACGTGATCTACCTCAAGAACGTGCTCGCCGAAGACCTCGAGCAGACGCTCAAGCAGTTCATGCAGGAGGACAACCAGGCCGAACAGCAGGCGCAGGCGCCCGGCGGCGCAGCCGGCGCCGCGGCACGACGCACCCGGCGCACGGTGATCAACTCGCACAAGGAGTCGAACTCCCTGCTGATCTCGGCCGCGGGCACCAAATACAAGCAGGTCCTCGCGCTGATCGACAAGCTGGACCAACGCCAACCCCAGGTGCTGATCGAGGCCGCGCTCGTCGAGCTGACGACCGGCGACCTCGACCGCTTCGGCGTCGAGCTCGGGCTGCTCGACCTCGTGGACAGCAACAGCAACGCCGAATACAACCGCGGCTTCAGCTTCACCAACTTCGGCCAGTCCGCTTTCCAGGACACCGACGACGACGGCCTCCCGGACACCCGGCTGCCCGACTTCGACAACCCGCTCCAGGGCATCACCGGCGGCATCATCTCGGGCGACGGCTTCGCCGTCCCGCTGCTGATCAACGCGCTCTCCACGGACGACAAGGCCAACATCCTGTCGCTCCCCAGCGTGCTCGTGAACAACAACGAGGCCGCGACCGTGCGCACGACCGAGTCGCGCCCGACGCAGACGCAGAACCAGGGCACCGCGACGACGCAGTCCGGCGTCGGCACGCCGCGGGACGCGGGCATCACGCTCGACATCTCGCCGACCATCTCGCCGAACAACTACCTCCGCCTGAACATCACCATCGAGGTCAGCCGCTTCGTCGGCGCCTTCGACCCCAACTCGGTCACGGGTGGCGGCATCACCTTGAGCCGCTTCATCCAAACCCAGGTCACGATGCCCTCGGACGCGACGATGGTGATCGGCGGCGTCATCGAGGACTCGGAGTCGCAAAACAACGGCGGCATCCCGTGGCTGAAGGACATCCCGCTGCTGGGCGTGCTGTTCCGCAGCAGCGAGAACACGACCACCAAGACCAACCTCTACTTCTTCGTGACCCCGACGATCCTCGACGAAGACAGCTTCCAGGACCTCTACCACCTGTCGCTGCAGAAGAAGCTGGAGGCGCAGGACTACATCGGGGAGCGCCGCCTGCGCATCATCGACCGACGCTGGTCAGGCACGCCGGGCGGGACCGCGCGCACCCTGGAAGACATGGGGGCGACGATCGAGGATCTCGACCTGCAGGGCGAATACGAGATGCCGACCTACCGCCGGGCGCGCAGCGCGCCTGGCCCAGCGGCGCCCAGCGCGCCCCTCAAGGTCCAGCGCTGAGCCGCAGCCCGGCGCGCCCGCAAGTAGCAAACACCCCAGACCGATGACCGACACCACGCCGAACACCGCCAGGACCGACAGCCCGGGCTTCCCACAGGATCACCTCCGGCAAGAGCTGCTCGCGAAGGCGGGCCTGAGCGAGGCCCAGATCCAAGAGGCGCTGCAAGAGGAGCGCGACGGCGACCAAGCCCTCGATCAAGTGCTGGTCCAGAAGGGCTTCCTGCAGGAGCGCGCCTGCCTGGAGCTGTTCGGCGAATTGCTCGGGCTCGACTTCGTCGACAACCTCGAAGGCGTCCACGTCCCCGACGCCTTCATCCAGGACGTCCCCGTCCAGTTCGCCCGCACCCACGCGCTCGCCGCGATCGGCGAGGACGAACAAGAAAACATCGTGCGCGTGGCCACCCATCGCCCGCTCGACGTGCAACCGATGGACGACCTCGCGACCATGATGGGCCGCGAGGTCGAGGCTGTGCTCGCCCCGCGCAGCGAGATCAACAACCTGATCAACCGCGCCTACCGCCACAAGGCGGACGGAGTCGACGAGGCGCTGCAAGACGTCAAGGAGACGGACATCGTCTCCATCGCCGAAAACATCGAGGAGTCAGAGGACCTGCTCGACGCCAACAAGGCGCCGGTCATCAAGCTCGTCAACATGCTGCTGTTCCAGGCGCTGAAGCTGCGCGCCTCGGACATCCACCTGCAGCCCTACGCGGACCGCTTGCAGGTGCGCATGCGCATCGACGGCGTGCTCTACGACATGGAGTCGATCCCGCGCCGCGCGCAGGAGGCCATCGTCTCCCGCGTGAAGGTCATGGGCAAGATGGACATCGCCGAACGACGCCTGCCGCAGGACGGCCGCGCGTCCATCCGCATCGGCGACGGCGACGTCGACGTCCGGATCTCGACCGTCCCGGTCGCCGGCGGCGAGCGCATCGTGTTCCGGATCCTCGACAAGACCACCAAGGTCTACGCCCTCGACGACATCGGCCTCGAGGAGGACGCCGAGCGCACGATCCGCCGCTACATCAACTACAGCCACGGCGTGATCTTCGTGACCGGCCCGACGGGATCCGGGAAGACCACGACCCTCTACGCCTGCCTCGACGCGATCAACGCGCCCGAGCTCAACATCCTGACGATCGAGGACCCCGTCGAGTACAACCTCGACGGCATCAGCCAAGTCCAGGTCAACACCAAGAAGGGGCTGACCTTCGCCGCGGGGCTGCGCTCGTTCCTGCGCCAAGACCCCGACGTGATGATGGTCGGCGAGGTGCGCGACAACGAGACCGCAGACATCGCCATCCGCGCGGCGCTCACGGGTCACCTGGTGTTCTCTACGGTCCACACCAACGACTCCGCGTCGACCGTCACCCGCCTGATCGACATCGGCGTCGAGCCCTACCTGGTCTCCTCCTCGCTGCTCTGCGTGATCGCCCAGCGCCTGCTCCGCACCGTTTGCCCGAACTGCAAGGAGCCGATCACGCCCAACGAGCAGCAGCGCTTCTATCTCGAGGACCTTCAGCTGACGCCTGACCAGCTGCCCGACGGCAAGCTGTGGGTCGGAAAGGGCTGCGACGAGTGCTTCCGCTCGGGCTTCGCTGGACGCACGGCCATCTACGAGGTGATGCCGATCGACACGCACGTCCAAGAGCAGATCATCAACAAGGCCACCGCCAGCGAGATCAAGCGGGGCGCGCTCGAGCGGGGTCTCCGCACGCTGCGCATGGACGGCATCAACAAGCTCATGAGCGGGATGACGACGCCGGAGGAGGTCCTGCGCGTCACCCAGCTCGACGTGAACTGAGCGCGTCGTCCTCTCTCCTATGCCGATCTTCGAATACAAGGCGATCGACGCAGACAACCGCGTCAAAAAGGGCATCATCGATGCGGACACGCCGCGCGACGCA